>NZ_JCBAJO010000004.1:0-99759 GCF_059772245.1 Cupriavidus sp. R6-3 | reverse complement strand
GTGCCGGTCTGCGGCTGCTGGGCCTGTGTGGATGCCTGCGGGGACGCCTGCGTGGAAGGCTCCGGCCGCGCCTTGCCGCGCAGCCTGTTCAGGATTTCGCCAAAGATGCTCATTGCAGATCCTCCGGTTGCGATGTGCTGCCAAGTACTGGGATGTGCTGGGCTGTGCAGGGGGGCAGCCCGGACGCCGGGCTGCGCCACGCCACCACGCAGGATCCGCGCCACGGCGCGGCGGCCGGTGCTGCCGTGAGGCGGTCTCGGCAAGGCGGGTACTTTTGACAAGGATTGCCGCTTTTTGGGGGCAAAGCCGCGCGCCAAAGCAAAACGGGCCGCATCGCGGCCCGTTCCGTGTTTGTCACTGCACCGATCAGGCCAGTGTCATCTGCGCCGTACCGAGTCGGAACGTCGACACGGCCTGCTTCAGGCGTTGCGCCTGCTCTTCCAGAGAGCCGGCCGCGGCGGCGGCCTGTTCGACCAGCGCGGCGTTCTGCTGCGTCACGGTGTCCATCTGCGTGACGGCCTGGTTCACCTGCTCGATGCCGGCGCTCTGCTCGGCGGATGCGGCGCTGATCTCGCCCATGATGTCGGTCACGCGCTTGACCGCGCCGACGATCTCTTCCATGGTCTGACCGGCTTCCGACACCAGCTGCGAGCCCTTCTCGACGCGCTCGGCCGAATCGTCGATCAGCGACTTGATCTCCTTGGCGGCGGTGGCGCTGCGCTGCGCGAGGCTGCGCACCTCGCCGGCGACCACCGCGAAGCCGCGGCCCTGTTCGCCGGCGCGCGCGGCTTCCACCGCGGCGTTCAGCGCCAGGATATTGGTCTGGAAGGCGATGCTCTCGATCACCGCGATGATGTCGGTGACCTTCTTCGACGCACCGTGGATCTCGTCCATGGTGTCGACCACCTGGCCGACCACGGTGCCGCCCTTGACGGCGATGTCGGAGGCATCGACCGCAAGGCGGCTGGCCTGCTTGGCGTTGTCCGCGTTCTGGCGCACGATGCTGGTCAGCTCTTCCATGCTCGAGGCGGTCTGCTGCAGCGACGCGGCCTGTTCCTCGGTGCGCTGCGACAGGTCGGTATTGCCCGCGGCGATCTGGCCGGTGCCGGTGGCGATGGCCTCGGTGCCCAGGCGCACCTCGTTGACGATGCGCAGCAGGTTGCCGTTCATCTCGGCGAGCGCCTGCAGCAGCTGGCCGGTCTCGTCCTTGCTGTCGACGTCGATGCGCGCGCTGAGGTCGCCGGCGGCGACCGTGCGCGCGATATGGACCGCGCGATGCAGCGGACGCGTGATGCCGCGCGTCAGCCAGACCGCGAAGGCGATGCCGATGGCGAGCACCAGCACGCCCAGGCCGATCAGGCGGTTGCGCGCGGTCTGGTAGACGGCGTTGATATCGCGCGCGGTGGCGTCGATGCTGGCGCGCTGAATGTCGAGCAGCTTCTGGATCTCGGCAAGATAGGCGTCGCCGGCCGGCACGAATTCCTTCTCCAGCACGGTGTTCGCTTCGTCGGTCAGCCCTTCCTGCTTGAGCTTGGTGATCTTGTCGCGCGAGGCGTTGTAGGGCTCGCGCACGCGCAGGATGGTCTGGAACGCCTGCTTCTCGGCGTCGGTGCTCAGCAGCGGCTCGATCTTGTCGCGCAGATCGGCGATCGCCTTGACCGAGCCCTTGGTCTCGTTCGCGAAGAACGCGCCGAGCGTCGGGTCGGAGCTCTTGGCCACCGCGGTGGTGCGGCGCACGCTGGTATGCATGTAGCGGTACCAGTCGCTGACCAGCCGTTCCTTGGCCAGCGGCTGCTGCATCATGTCATGCGTGCGCTCCGCGACCTGCTGCAACCGAAGGATGCCAAGTCCGGTCATCAGCGTGGACAGCAGCAATACCACGCCAAAGCCGATGCCAAGGCGCGCACCTATTCCCAAGTTTTTCATTTCTTCTACCTGATGGACATTGAATCGCGGCGAACAACGCCACGCCCGCGGAAGTCCCGCGTGCGTGGTGCGCATTCGCTCTTCGCTCTTGTGTTGCCGCCCGTTCGCTGACGATTGCTTCGGGGGTCGATGTCAAACAACGGCAGTTGGTAGAAAAACTTGAGGAGAGGGCGTCTCGGCAACGGAGAAACCGGGCAGGGCGGTCAGTCCGCGCGGATGCCCCGCGCGCGGATCAGCTTGCCCCATTTTTCGGTTTCCTTCGCCAGATGCTGCTTCAGCTCGGCGGGCGTGCTGCCGATCGGCTCGGCGCCGATCGCGGCCAGGCGCTTCTGCACCGCGGGCTTGCGCAGCGCGTCGACCATCGCGCGGTTCAGCGTCTCCACCACGGCTGGGGGCGTGCCGGCCGGCACGAACGCGGCGAACCACGGCGACAGCTCGTAGCCCGGCAGGCCGGCCTCTGCCACCGTCGGCACGTTGGGCAGCGTGGCCGAGCGCTTGCTGGTGGTCACCGCGATGGCGGTCAGCTTGCCGGCATCGATATGCGGCTTGGCGGACGTGATGCTGTCGAACATGTAGTCGACCTGGCCGCCGAGCAGGTCGGTGACCGCCGGACCGCTGCCCTTGTAGGGCACGTGCAGCAGCTCGACGCCGGCCATCGACGTGAACAGCTCGCCGGCCAGGTGGATCGAGGTGCCGTTGCCCGCGGACGCATAGGTGTACTTGCCCGGCTGGCTCTTCGCGCTGGCGATCACCTCCGGCACGGTCTTCGCGCTGGTCTTCGCCTTGTTGGCGACCAGGACGTTGGGCACCACGGCCAGCAGCGATACCGGCGCGAAATCCTTGATCGGGTCGTAGCTCAGCTTGCGGTACAGCGCCGGATTGACCGCCATGCCGTTGGCGACGATCAGCATCGTGTAGCCGTCGGCGGGCGAGCGCGAGACCAGTTCGGCGCCGATATTGCCGCCGGCCCCCGGGCGGTTCTCCACGACGATCGATTGGCCCAGCGTTTGCGACATCTCCTCGCCCAGCGTGCGGGCGATATTGTCCATCGCGCCGGCGGCGGGGAAGGGGACGATCCAGCGGATCGGACGTTCGGGGTAGGCGGCCTGCGCGGCCGGCGTGGTGAGGGCCGCGGCGAGGCCGAGGACCACGGTGGCGAGAGTGAGCGACTTCATTGTCTCCGTTCCTTCGTGAAGTTCGAAACTAGGGTGCCCGGCCCGCGTTGGGCGCGGCTCGGTGGCGTTATCCAGCGGTGATGCGGCTGTGGTGCGGCGCTTACACGGGCGTGGTGCGGCCGTTATGTGGCCATCATGTCGTTGTTGTCGGTGCTATGCGCAATCGCGCCGGTAATGTGCGAGCTTGTCCTCGTCCAGCGCCAGACCGAGCCCGGGACCGTCCGGCAGGCGCAGCGCGAAGTCCCGATATGCGGGACGTTCGAGCACCACGTCGTCCTTGAGCAGCAGCGGCCCGAACAGCTCGGTGCCCCAGGCCAGTTGCGGCAGCGTGCAGAAGCCGTGCGCCGCGGCGATGGTGCCGACGCTGCCTTCGAGCATGGTGCCGCCATAGAGCGCGATGCCGGCTGCATCGCCGACCGCGGCGGTGCGCAGCATGCCGAAGATGCCGCCGGACTTGGCGATCTTCAGCGCGAATACATCCGCGGCGCCCAGGCGCGCCAGTTCCATCGCGTCCTCCGGCCCGGTCACCGCTTCGTCGGCCATGATCGGCACCACGAAGCGCGCCGCCAGCCGCGCCAGCCCGACACGATTCTCTCGGGCGATCGGCTGCTCGATCAGGTCGATGCCGGCGGCCTCCAGCATCGCGATGCCGTTGGCCGCGTCCGCCTCGTTCCAGGCCTGATTGACGTCGACGGTCACGCGGGCGCGGTCGCCCAGCGCGCGCTTGATCGCGGCGACATGGGCGACGTCGTCGCGCACCGGACGGCGTCCGATCTTGAGCTTGAAGGTGTCGTGGCGGCGCTCGGCCAGCAGGCGCTCGGCCTCTTCGATATCGCGCGCGGTATCGCCGCTGGCCAGCGTCCACAGCACCGGCAGCGCGTCGCGCACCGCGCCGCCGAGCAGCGTGGCGAGCGGCACGCCGAGCCGCTTGCCCTGTGCGTCGAGCAGCGCGGTTTCCAACGCCGACTTGGCGAAGCGGTTGCCGCGCGCGACCTTGTTCAGCCGGGCCATCGCGCCATGGACATTGGTGGCGTCCTGGCCGATCAAGGCCGGGGCCAGATAGGTATCGATGGCCAGCTTGATGCCTTCCGGGCTTTCCTCGCCGTAGGACAGGCCGCCGATCGTGGTGGCCTCGCCGATGCCTTCGATGCCGTCGCTGGCGCGCAGCCGCACGATGACCAGCGTCTGCTGCTGCATGGTCGCCATGGCCAGCTGATGCGCGCGGATGGTGGGCAGGTCGACCAGGATCGCGTCGACGGATGTGATGGTGGTTGCCATACCTGGAGGATTGGATTGAGGGTTTGCGGTCGAGTATGCGGCTTGACCGGAGGCCTGTCCAAGACCGAAGATGTCTGATTCCATACCTGTCAGGTATGGATTGAAGTCCAAGGAGGCCACCATGGAACTGCGCCATCTGCGCTATTTCCAGACAGTCGCGCGCGAGCTGAACGTGACCCGCGCCGCCGCGCTGCTGCATATCGCCCAGCCGCCGCTGTCGCGCCAGATCCGCCAGTTCGAAGACGAACTGGGCGTGCCGCTGTTCGAGCGTGTAGGGCGCGGGCTGCGGCTCACCGAGGCGGGGCGCTTTCTGCTCGAACAATCGCTGCAGCTGACGCAGCGGCTCGACGAGATGATCGAAGGCACCCGGCGCATCGGCCGCAACGAGAAGCGCTGGTTCGGCATAGGCTTCGTGCCGTCGGTGCTCTATGGCGTGCTGCCGGACCTGATCCGCGAGTTGCGCGCCGACCAGAGCGAGGTCGAGGTCGGCCTGACGGAAATGATCTCGGTTCAGCAGCTCGAGGCGCTCAAGTCCGGCCGCATCGATCTGGGCTTTGGCCGGCTGGCGCTGAGCGATCCTGCCATCGTGCAGCAGGTCGTGATGGCAGAGCCGCTGGTCGCGGCGCTGCCGGCGCGGGCCGCCCCGCGTGAAGGTGAAGGCGGCGATGGCCGTGGCCGCGTCGGTGGCGATGGCCGTGGGGGTGGCGATGGCGATGGCCCGATGGCGCCGGCCGAACTGGCGCGGCGCGGGCTGATTCTCTATCCCGCGCGTCCGCGGCCCAGCTATGCGGACCACGTGCTGTCGCTGTTCCGCGCCCAGGGGCTGCAGCCGCGCGTGGTGCAGGAGGCGAACGAGCTGCAGACCGCGCTGGGCCTGGTCGCCGCGGGGCTCGGCATCACGCTGGTGCCGGCCTCGGTGCAGCGGTTGCATCGGGACGATGTCCGCTATTGCCCGATCGACGCGCCGGGCTTCGTGTCGCCGGTGATCATGAGCTATCGCGCGGGCGATGCGTCGCCGTTCCTGGCGAGGGCGGTGGCGTGGGTGCGGAGGCAGGCGGAAGCCTCGGGTTGAAACCTCGGGTTGAAACCTCGGGCTGAAACGGGGCCGTCGCCGATCGTTCATTCTTCGGCAAAACACCGCGCCAGAAATTCCACCACCGCCCGTACCGCCGGAAGCTGCCCGCGCCGATGCGGCATCACGACCGACGTCATCACGTGGCCGGCGGTCCAGTCCGGCAGCACGCGCACGATGTCGCCGCGCTGCAGGGCCGCGCGGCAGACCGACAAGGGCAGGCAGGCAATGCCGAGGCCGGCCGCAGCCGCGCTGAGCAGCGCGGTCGATTCGTTGGCGGTCATGCGTGGACGCGGGGTAGCGATGACCGTCTCGCCGTCACGGCTCAGTCGCCAGCTCGTCGCCAGCGGGCGGGTCAGCAGCCCGTCATGGCCGGCCAGCGCCGCGGGCGTCTGCAGCGGGTCGGCGGCGGCGAGATAGCGCGGCGAGGCGACCAGGATGATCGGCTCGGTCGACAGCAGCCGCTGCACAAGTTCGGAATCGGGCAGCGGCGCGAAGTGGCTGCGGATCGCGAGGTCGTAGCCCTCCTGGGCGACATCGACGAAGCGGTCCGACACGTCCAGCTGAAGATGCAGCTTCGGGTAGGCGAGGGCCAGTTCGGGCAGGCGTGGCGCCAAGGTTTGCTGCGCGACCGGTACCGAGGTCGTCAGGCGCACCGTGCCGCTCGGCTCGGCGGCGCGCTGGCGCACCACGTCGTGCGCGGCCTCGGCCTCGATCAGCGCGGCGCGGGCGTGCTCGTGGAAGGCTCGGCCGACGTCCGTCAGCGCGAAGCTGCGCGAGCTGCGGTGGATCAGCCGCGCCCCCAGCCGCTGTTCGAGTTCGGCGACGCGCTTGCTCAGCGTCGACTTCGGGATGCCGAGCTGGCGGGAGGCCGCGGCAAAGCCGCCGTGCTCGACGGCGGCGACGAATAGCGAGAGGTCATTCAGGTTGAGCATGGGTGTCCGCAGCAACGCATCAAAGTCCATGTATATGGACGTTGCGTTGAATTTTTGCCGACTACCGCTTCAATGTCCACAAATCTATAGTCTCTCCATCGACCCGATGCCCGGGTCCTTCACTCGGAGAAACAACATGACCCCCATCCTCTTCTATGGCGTTCCGTCGGGATGCTCGTTCGGTTCGATCGTCGCGCTCGAATGGCTGGGCCAGCCGTATCGGCTGTCCCGCATCGAGATGCCGGAGGTGGTGACCAGCGAGGCCTTCCGCCGCATCAACCCGGTGGGCGAGACGCCGGCGTTGGCCACCGATGCCGGCGCAATCGTGACAGAAAGCATGGCGATCATGAACTGGATCGGCGCGCGCGGCATCGACAGCGCGCTCGGCTTTGCCCAGGGCACACCGGAATTCGACCGGCTCAACCAGATGCTGGCCTACCTGAACACGACCTTCTTCAACGCCTTCGTGCCGCTGTGGCATCTATACGAGCACGCCAGCGACGACACCACCAAGGCGGTGCTGCGCGAGTTCGGGCGGGTGAAGGTGGAGAAGGCGCATGCGCAGCTGAACGCGATGCTGGGCGATCGCCGCTGGCTGCTGGGCGACCGGCGCACGGTGGCCGACGCGTACTTCGCCGGGATTGCGCGCTGGACCGACTACCACGGCGTCGTAAACCGCGCGGACTACCCGAACCTGGATCGGCTCTATCGGCAGCTGCAGGAGGATCCGGCCGTGCGCTTCGCGCATGGGATCGAGGCGCAGGCCGAGGTGAAGTCGGCCGGCGGCTTCGCCGGCCATGTGGAACTGGAGCAGGCCTGGGCAGAGACCCTGGCCGCGCGCCAGCAGCGGCTGGCGGCTTGAAGCTTGAGGCTGAGGCTTGAGGCTTGAGGCTGAGGCTTGAGGCTGAGAACTGAGACTGAGGCTGAGGCTGAGGCTGAGGCTGAGGCTGAGGCTTGAGGCTCGAGGCTGAGGCTTGAGGCTCGAGGCTCGAGGCTGAGGCTCAGCCTCGCTGAGCCGAGGCTTGTGGCGCGGCCGGCGGGGATGTCGCCGGCCATCCCCGCAGTACCTTGGTGTTCGCTTACTCGTCGTCGCTGTACAGCACGCGGCCGACCACGCCGGCGGCGATTGCACCGACGATCGGCGCAACCCAGAACAGCCACAGCTGATGCAGCGCCATGCCGCCCACCATCAGCGCCGGGCCGGTCGAGCGGGCCGGGTTGACCGAGGTGTTCGACACCGGGATCGTGACCAGGTGGATCAGCGTCAGGCACAGGCCGATCGCGAGCGGCGCCAGCGCGCCGTGCGCGCGTTGCGCGGTCGCGCCCAGGATGATCAGCACGAAGAAGAAGGTGGCCAGCACCTCGGTGGCGAACACCGGCATCATGCCAAAGCCGGACGGCGAGCCGGCGTCGAAGCCGTTGGCGGCCAGGCCGCTGACGGTCACGTCGAAGCCGGGCTTGGCGTCCATCAGCTGCAGCAGCGCCAGCGCGGCGAGCGCGCCGCCGATCACCTGCGCCACGATATAGACCGGCGCTTCCTTCCACGGGAAGCGCCCCGCGGTGGCGAGGCCAACCGTCACGGCCGGGTTCAGATGGCATCCCGACACCGGACCCACCGCATAGGCCATGGTCAGCACGGTCAGGCCGAAGGCCAGCGAGACACCGGCAAAGCCGATGCCCAGGTGCGGAAATGCGGCCGCGAGCACGGCCGAGCCGCAGCCGCCGAAGACGAGCCAGAACGTGCCGAAGGCTTCGGCAAGGGGGCGCTTGAAGTGCATGGATCCTTCTCCCGATTGTTTTGAGGCGCGCCGCACGGACACGCGAGGGCGACGTCCGAAAGGTCGCAGCGTGCGGGAGGATTCTAGGTGCCGGTTACGGCGATGTCATGACTCAGGGCGCACTCTTTGCAGTCGTTCACAATTGGCCGGATGAGTGAGACAGGCTTGAACCCAACGTGAATGCTCTCGTGCCAGCCGATGTCTCGAATGCGGGCTGTCAGCAACGGCGCTGGTGGGAGGCGGCTTTCGAGTGGAATGCGTCATGCTTCCTCAGGCTCGAAGCAGGGCTGCACCTTCGTCCGGCATGCCGCGAATGCGGCCGCCGACAGCGCCCCGTCGAAAGGGTCGCAATGCGTCAGCAAGCAGGCTGCGGCCGGACAAAGCGAGCGGACAACGCGGTCGATATCCTGCTTGCGTTGTGCCAAGTCGGGGAGGTGGGCCACGCGTTCCCAATGGGACACCCGATTGCGCAGTGTTCGTAGCGGTTGCAAGAGAGCACTGATTGCGTTGCGTTGTCGCAGGTGCCGCGGCGCATGCGGGAAGATGGCTCTCAGCAGATCTGGTTGGGCGCGCCAGTAGGCCTCGTAGTACCCCGCAAACAAGCCCGCCCAGAACCCCATTGTCAGTTCGGCAACTAATCGATCTGGTGTTTCGGTCTTTTGTGCCTTGTGAAGGGTTGTGCGCGCGACCGCAATCTGGCCGATCTGCTTGTACCCGAGCCACTCCGCCGTGTCGTACCACGTCGCGGTGCCGTATTTCGCCGAAAAGGCGCTGTGGATATTGTTGCGAAGCGCCACCTCCAGCACGTGCAAAGCCGGAGACAAGCGCATCGCGACATCCATGTTGTGTGCATAGCGCGTGGCGATGTCGAGTTTCGAAGGGGCCGGTTCGCCATCGTGGTAGGCGTGCAATCGAGCCACCGAGAAGGTGCGCTGAAGCGCCGGGTAGAAGCCTTGCATGGGGATTCCGTCCTGCTATACTCGCCGAGTAATCCCCGGCAAGGTCTTCTCCTGGCCACGACCCGCGCAAGCGGGGTGCCAAACAGTCAGTGCTCAGACTCCGGGGCTGGGATTGGAAAAGGGCGCCTAATAAGCGCCCTTTTCGCATTTGTGCGTGCCGTTAGGCACAAAGACTGATCTTAGCTTCGGGACGCCGACGTTACATCCGCTTCTTGCTTGCAAAGCAGTGGGGCTTGTTGCATTCCAATAGTGTGGCGACGAAATCGAACGCGGTTTGTGGGCCGGCTCGATTGGGTTCTCGCTGTTGCCGGCCCGCCCCGCATCGCAGCATGACAACGCATCGACCGACGCCGAGGATTTCGGTCGGGGTTGTCCGCTTGCGAGCGATTCGGACGTCGCGAAGTTTCCGCTGCGAGAACCGCATGTACAAAGTCTATTGGACCACCTACGACGCCGACGGCGTGCCTGCCGCGCATGCCGAGGACTACGGCCCGGATCAGCTTGCCGCCGTGCTGGCGCGTTGCGAGGCGCTGCGGGCGCGGCAGCGCGCCGGTGAGCCGGTCGGCTTTGTGACGATGGTGTCGGAGAATCCGTATAGCGTCGGGCATCCAGGGGCGGCCGATGTCGAGCCCGGCTATGCCTGGTACAAGCGGCGGCCGCCGCCGCGCTAGGGCAACGGGAGGATGCCGAGGCTTGCGCCTGACTACTGCACCGCCTCGATGTCCCCCATCCACGGGCCGAGCTCGCGCCGCAAGGTCGACAGGTCGATCGGCTTGCCCAGCACGCGCGCACCGGCGATCGGCTCCTGCAGGTCCGCGCCGGCGCCATAGCCGGTCATCAGCACCACATCGATATGCGGCTGCTGGGCGCGCAGCGCTACCGCCAGGGCGTCGCCGGCCATGCCCGGCAGCGTGATATCGGTCAGCAGCACGTCGAAGCGCCGGGCGTCGGCCAGCTGCAGCGCTTCCTCCGCCGAGGCGGCCGCGGCGCAATCCAGGCCGAAGCCGAGCAGTACTTCCTGCAGCGCCTCGCGCGACGGGACGTCGTCCTCCACCAGCAATACGGTGGCGGCCACGCCATCGCGCCGGGGCTGCGGCAACTGCGCAGGCGCCGGCTCGCTCTTGCGCCGATGGGCGTCCAGCACGGCCCGGACCGCGCGGGCCAGATCGTCGCGCCGGTAGGGTTTGTTCAGCAGCGTCACCCCGTGGTCGAGCCTGCCCAGGTGAAAGATCTCGTCGCGGGTATAGCCGGAGGCGAACAGCACCGGAATCGGCGGCCGGCGCTGCGCCGCCCGGCGCGCCAGTTCGCCGCCCTTGATGGTGCCGGGCATGATCACGTCGGTGAACAGCAGGTCGATGGCGATGCCGCTGTCGATCAGCGACCAGGCGGCGTCGCCGTTCGGCGCGATGCGCACGCGATAGCCGAGCTGGGCCAGCATCTCGACCGCGGTGATGCGCACGTCGGGATCGTCCTCGACCACCAGGATCGTTTCGCCGCCGCCGACCGGTGCCGGCTCCTGCTCCGCGGTCTCGGGCGTTTCTGCCTCGACGCAGCGAGGGAAGAACATCTGCACCGTGGTGCCGCGGCCGACGGTGCTCTGGATCGCGATATGGCCGCCGCTCTGCTTGACGAAGCCGAACACCATGCTCAGGCCCAGGCCGGTGCCGTGGCCGTCGGCCTTGGTGGTGAAGAAGGGCTCGAAGGCGTGCTCCAGCACGTCGGCGGTCATGCCGGTACCGGTGTCGGCCACGCGAAAGACCACGTAGTCGCCGTCCGGCCGTTCGGGCGCGTTGGTGGTCCAGGTGTCGGCGTCGGACGATGGCATGCCGTCGAGCACGATATTGGCGGCCGAGATGGTCAGCGTGCCGCCGCCGCGCATCGCGTCGCGGCCGTTGATGGCCAGGTTCAGCAGCGCGTTCTCGAGCTGGTTGCGGTCCGCCTTGATGTTCCACAGGTCGTCGGGCGTCTGCGTCTCGACCTTGATCGCCTCGCCCAGCGCCCGATGCAGGATCTCGGCCATGCCGCCGATCAGCCGGCCGGGATTGACCACCGCCGGCGACAGCGGCTGGCGGCGCGCGAAGGCCAGCAGGTGCGAGGCCAGCTTGGCGCCGCGGCGCACCGCGTTGGCGGCCGTCGCGATGCGGCCCTGCGCGATCGGGTTGTCGCCGGCTTCGGTGGCGAGCATCTGCAGGTTGCCGCTGATGACCTGCAGCACGTTGTTGAAGTCATGCGCGATGCCGCCGGTCAGGTTGCCGATCGCCTCCATCTTCTGCGCCTGCCGCAGCTGGCCCTCGGCCAGCGCGCGCGCCGCGATCGCGTCGGCGACGCGCTTTTCCAGCGTCTCGGTCAGCTGCCGCAGCGCCTGCTCGGCGAGCTTTCGCTCGTCGATGTCGATCAGCACGCCGGGAAAGCGGTAGGGCTCGCCATGCGAGTCGAACTCGCACTGGCCGTTGGCCTGGACCCACAGATAGCTGTCGTGGGCGCGCCGGATCCGGTATTCGGCGCGGAACGGCGCGCCGGTGCGGATGGCCTCGTCGGTCAGGCGGGCCAGTTCCTCGATGTCGTCCGGATGGATCACCGCGTTGATGATCGTGCGCGGCACGCCTTGCACAGCCTGGGCCAGTCCGACCGAGAAGGTGCGGGCGAAGCGCTCGTCCCCGGTCAGGGTATCGGAGGCGATGTCCCAGACCCAGGTGCCCAGCACCGCGCCGGTATTGAGCGCCAGCTGCAGCCGTTCGTTGGCCTGCTGCAGCGCGGTCTCGGCTTCCTGCCGCCAGCGCTCGGTCAGCACGCGCTCGGTGGTCTCGACCACCACCGCCAGCACGCCGGAGGGGGCGCCGTCGTCGTTGGCCACCGGGCTGTAGTAGAGGTCCATCCAGACCTCTTCGGGACGTCCGTTGCGCAGCAGCACCAGTTCCTTGTCGCGGAAGGACAGCGTGCCGCCGGCCAGGCAGGTCTGCATCACGTGGCGGTTGAAGTCGGCCACCTCGGGCCACCCCAGTTCGACCGGGCAGCCCAGCAGATACGGATGCCGGCCGCCCGCGAAGACGGCGTAGGCATCGTTGTAGATCATGTAGCCCGGACGGCCCCACAACATCACCATCGGCACCGGCGAGGCCAGCAGCAGCCGGACCGCGGCGGCCAGGCTGGGCGGCCAGCGGTCGATCGGGCCCAGTTCGGTGGTGGACCAGTCGAACGCGCGGATGCGTTCGGCCATTTCGCCGTGCCAGCCGGAACAGTCGTGATGTTCTGCCAGGAATGGCATGGTGTGAAGCGAGAGTGGCGACAGGGAGATTGTGCTGGCGCAGAAGGCGTTTGCCAATGCCGGCGCCCCGGGGAGGGCGGCTCCGCGGACCCACCCCTATATATAGAGAGAGGCCAGAGCCGCGGAGGCGCATCGTCGCGAGCGCGCTGTCTAGCGGCGGTCGAGCGCGCAGTCGAGTGGAGGGTGGAGCGGACGGTCGCGCAGGCAATCAAGCCGACCGCGCCGCCCCGTCACTGCGCTCCGGCCACGACCGGCTGAGAAGGATGGGCGCGGCGGCCGGAGCCGCCGCGCCGGTCTCGGTGGCCGAGGCTCAGTCGCGCGTTTCGAGCGCGCGGTTGATGCGCAGCGCCAGCATCGTGCACGCGACGCCGGACAGCAGGTAGATGCTGACCGCGACCAGGCCGAACTTGACCGACAGGCCGAGCGCGACCAGCGGAGCAAACGCGGCGCCGAACAGCCAGGCGAAGTCCGAGGTCAGCGCCGCGCCGGTATAGCGGAAGCGCCGTTCGAAGTTCGAGGTCACGGTGCCGGACGCCTGGCCATACGACAGGCCGAGCAGCAGGAAGCCGATCAGGATGAACAGGTCCTGCGCCGCCTCGCCGCCGCCGAGCAGCATCGGCGTGAACAGGCTGAACACGCCGATCAGCGTCGCCAGCAGGCCCAGCGTGGTGCGCCGGCCGATGCGGTCGGCGATCCAGCCCGACAGGATGGTGCCGACGATGCCGACCAGCGCGCCGGCGATCTGCACCTTCAGCACGCTGTTGACGCTTTGCGTCGCCTGCAGCGCCAGCCAGGACAGCGGGAACACCGTCACCAAATGGAACAGCGCGTAGCTGGCCAGCGCGGCGAAGGCGCCGATGAAGATGTTGTAGCCCTGGCCGCGCACCATCTCACGGGTGCTGATCGGCTCGAGCTCGCCTTCCTCCAGCAGCCGGGTGTATTCCTCGGTCACCACCAGGCGCAGCCGGGCGAACAGCGCGACCACGTTGATGGCGAAGGCCACGTAGAACGGATAGCGCCAGCCCCACTCGAGGAAGTCGTCCGCCGCCAGGTTGGCGTGCAGGTACAGGAACAGCCCGCTGGCGACCAGGAAGCCGATCGGCGCGCCCAGCTGGCCCAGCATCGCGTACCAGCCGCGCCGGTCGGGCGGCGCGTTCAGCGCCAGCAGCGACGGCAGGCCGTCCCACGAGCCGCCGAAGGCCACGCCCTGCAGGAAGCGGAACACCGCCAGCATCACGATCGCGTTCTCGCCCAGCGAGGCATAGCCGGGCAGGAAGGCGATGCCGACGGTCGAACAGCCCAGCAGGAACAGCGCGGCGGTCAGCTTGACGCCGCGGCCCCAGCGCCGCTGGATCGCCATGAACAGCGCGGTGCCCAGCGGGCGCCCGAAAAAGGCGATCGCAAAGATGGTGAAGGCGTAGAGCGTCCCTTCCAGCCGCCCGACGAACGGGAAGAACACCGACGGGAAGACCAGCACCGAGGCGATGCCGTAGACGAAGAAGTCGAAGTACTCGGAGGCCCGGCCAATGACGACGCCGGTGGCGATCTCGCCCGGCGCGACCGGCGAATGCGATCGGTCGTCGCTGGCGGGAAGTGAAGGGAAAGGCGCTTGCGAATCGTG
Organism: Cupriavidus sp. R6-3; assembly: GCF_059772245.1. Taxonomy (NCBI): domain Bacteria; kingdom Pseudomonadati; phylum Pseudomonadota; class Betaproteobacteria; order Burkholderiales; family Burkholderiaceae; genus Cupriavidus; species Cupriavidus sp. R6-3. The sequence goes on along the minus strand of NZ_JCBAJO010000004.1, from coordinate 85,750 downwards.
CGTGATACTCGACATGCTTCCTCGCTAAATCAGATAGCGCTACGCCGGACGGACGCGCCCGCCAGGCGCCGCGACCATTGGGACAAAATGTCCAATTCTCCGCGCTTGCCGAATAGAGTACATTTCGCTCCGGTTGTAACAGCTGCGTCCGTCGCACCCGAAGCATTCGTAGTACCAGTCTCCCCCAAGACGGCTACGCTATTTCCTCTGCCGGCAATGCCCCTCATTAATACCATTCGCGGGTTGATTTTGCTGCCCGCCATTACCCTATTGACAGGTTGTAATGCTGTGTTGTTGTCTCCTTCGGGTGACATTGCGGTACAGCAACGTAACCTAATATACATCTCCACGGCGCTGATGCTGCTGATCATCGTCCCGGTGATCGCGCTGACGCTGTTCTTCGCCTGGCGGTATCGGGCGTCGAACAAGGACGCCCCCTACTCGCCCGACTGGGACCATTCCACGGTGCTGGAACTGGTGATCTGGTCGGCGCCGCTGCTGATCATCATCGCGCTGGGCGCGATCACCTGGGTCAGCACCCATGCGCTGGACCCGTACCGGCCGCTGGAGCGGATCGACGCCAAGCGTTCGCTGCCGACCAACGTCAAGCCATTGACGGTGGAAGTCGTGGCGCTGGACTGGAAGTGGCTGTTCTTCTATCCGGAGCACGGCATCGCCACCGTCAATGAAATGGCGGCGCCGGTCGACCGCCCGATCCAGTTCAAGATCACCGCCTCGACCGTCATGAACTCGTTCTTCGTGCCGGCGCTGGCAGGGCAGATCTACGCGATGCCGGGCATGGAGACCAAGCTGCATGCGGTCATCAACAAGCCTGGCGAATACGAGGGCCTGTCGGCCAACTACAGCGGCGCGGGCTTCTCCGGCATGCGCTTCAAGTTCCACGGCCTGGACGAGCAGGGCTTCGAGCAATGGATCGCCAAGGCCAAGGCCAGCGGCCAGACCCTGACCCGCGAGGACTACCTGAAGCTGGAACAGCCGAGCGAACGCGAGCCGGTGCGCTACTACGCCAGCGTCGACAAGGGCCTGTACGACAAGATCCTGAACCGCTGCGTCGAAGCGAACCGGATGTGCATGAACGAAATGATGGCGATCGACGAGCAGGGCGGCCAGGGCAAGCCCGGCGCCTTCAACGTCGCCACGCTCGACCCCGCCACGCGCGCACGCCTTGGCCTGCAGGATGCGCCGGTGCGCAGCTATGTCGGCGGCATGTGCACGGTCGCCGATCCGGACGGCTCCGGTGCCTTCGGCCCGGCGGCGTCCACCTTTGCGCCGGCCGGCGAATCCGCCGCCGTGACGCTTCCCCAGCTACCCCTCACACAACGCGCTGTAGCCGGCGTTGACCAGCATGCTTGACAGTTTCGACCTCACCAAGCTCATTTTCGGCCGTCTCTCCTGGGAGGCGATTCCGCTGCACGAGCCCATCCTGATCGCCACCTTCGCGGCGGTCGTGCTCGGCGGGCTGACGCTCGTCGGCGCGCTGACCTATTTCCGCGCCTGGGGCTACCTGTGGCACGAGTGGTTCACCAGCATCGATCACAAGAAGATCGGCATCATGTACATGGTGCTCGGCCTGGTGATGCTGCTGCGCGGCTTTGCCGACGCGATCATGATGCGTCTGCAGCAGGCGATCGCCTTCGGCGACAACATGGGCTACCTGCCGCCGCATCACTACGACCAGATCTTCACCGCCCACGGCGTGATCATGATCTTCTTCGTGGCGATGCCGCTGGTCACGGGCCTGATGAACTACGTGGTGCCGCTGCAGATCGGCGCGCGCGACGTGGCCTTCCCGTTCCTGAACAACTTCAGCTTCTGGATGACCACCGCCGGCGCCGTGCTGGTGATGGTGTCGCTGTTCGTCGGCGAATTCGCCAAGACGGGCTGGCTGGCCTATCCGCCGCTGTCGGGCATCCTGCAGAGTCCTGACGTGGGGGTGGATTACTACATCTGGGCCTTGCAGATAGCGGGCATCGGTACCTTGCTGTCAGGCGTCAACCTGCTGGTGACCATCGTCAAGATGCGCGCCCCGGGCATGACCATGATGAAGATGCCGGTCTTCACCTGGACCTCGCTGTGCACCAACGTGCTGATCGTCGCCGCCTTCCCGGTGCTGACGGCCGTGCTCGCGCTGCTGTCGCTGGATCGCTACGTCGGCACCAACTTCTTCACGAACGACTTCGGCGGCAACCCGATGATGTACGTGAACCTGATCTGGATCTGGGGCCACCCCGAGGTGTACATCCTGATCCTGCCGGCGTTCGGCATCTTCTCGGAAGTGGTGTCGACCTTCTGCCGCAAGCGCCTGTTCGGCTATGCGTCGATGGTCTACGCGACGGTCGTGATCACGGTGCTGTCGTACCTGGTCTGGCTGCACCACTTCTTCACGATGGGTTCGGGTGCCAGCGTCAACTCGTTCTTCGGCATCACGACGATGATCATCTCGATCCCGACTGGGGCGAAGATCTTCAACTGGCTGTTCACGATGTACCGCGGCCGCATCCGCTTCGAAGTGCCGATGCTGTGGACCGTGGGCTTCATGGTCACCTTCGTGATCGGTGGCATGACCGGCGTGCTGCTCGCCGTGCCGCCCGCCGACTTCGTGCTGCATAACAGCCTGTTCCTGATCGCCCACTTCCACAACGTGATCATCGGTGGCGTGCTGTTCGGCCTGTTCGCCGGCATCAACTACTGGTTCCCGAAGGCGTTCGGCTTCAAGCTCGACGATTTCTGGGGCAAGGTCTCGTTCTGGTTCTGGCTGGTCGGCTTCTATGCCGCGTTCATGCCGCTGTACGTGCTGGGCCTGATGGGCGTGACCCGCCGCGTCAGCCACTTCACCGATCCGTCGCTGCAGATCTGGTTCCAGGTCGCCGCCGTCGGTGCGTTCCTGATCGCGATCGGCATCGCCGCCTTCGTGATCCAGCTGGTGGTCAGCTTCAGGCGCCGTGCCCAGCTGCGCGACGTGACCGGCGATCCGTGGGATGGCCGCACGCTTGAATGGTCGACCTCGTCGCCGCCGCCCGCGTACAACTTCGCGTTCACGCCCGTCGTGCACGACAACGACGCCTGGTGGCAGATGAAGGACCGCGGCTACGAGCGTCCGCAGAAGGGCTTCCTGCCGATCCACATGCCGAAGAACACCGGTGCGGGCATCATCCTCGCCGGCCTGTCGACGGTGCTGGGCTTTGCGCTGATCTGGCATATGTGGCTGCCGGCCGCCGTCGCGTTCGTCGCCCTGCTGGCGGTCGCGATCGGCCACACCTTCAACTACCAGCGTGACTACTACATCCCGGCGGAGCACGTCGTCCGCACCGAGGAAGAACGCACCCGCCTGCTTGCACAACATGCTTGACACCATCGCAACCCAACCGGCCGGCGCCAGCGGCGCGCCGGTCCGCGGCGGCTCCAACGAGCTGCGCTTCTACCTGCCGACCGAGCATCACCCGCAGAACGGGACGATGCTGGGCTTCTGGCTGTACCTGATGAGCGACTGCCTCATCTTCGCCTGCCTGTTCGCCGTGCACGGCGTGCTGGGCCGCAGCTATGCGGCCGGCCCGTCGGGCGCCGACCTGTTCGACCTGCCGCTGGTGGCGCTGAACACGTCGATGCTGCTGCTGTCGTCGATCACCTACGGCTTCGCGATGCTGGAGATGCAGCGCAACAAGCTCAAGGGCACGATGGTGTGGCTGGCCATCACCGGCCTGCTGGGCGCGGCCTTCGTCGGCCTGGAACTGTACGAGTTCTCGCACCTGATCCACGAAGGCGCGGTGCCGCAGCGCAGCGCGTTCCTGTCGTCGTTCTTCACGCTGGTCGGCACCCACGGCCTGCACGTGACCTTCGGCATCATCTGGCTGATCACGCTGATGTTCCAGCTGAACAAGCACGGCCTGATCGCGGCCAACAAGCGCCGCCTGATGTGCCTGTCGCTGTTCTGGCACTTTCTGGATGTGGTCTGGATCGGCGTGTTTACCTTCGTCTATCTGATGGGAGTGATGGTATGAGCGCCCACGACTATTCGTTCTCGAACCTGGCCGACCAGGGCGGCCACGGCCATCACGGCGATCACGGCCATGGCCACGACGATCACCACGATCACGACGACGGCGCCGCGCATGGCACCCTGAAGAGCTATGTGATCGGCTTCGTGCTGTCGGTGATCCTGACGGCGATCCCGTTCTGGCTGGTGATGGGCAAGGTCATCGACAACCAGAACACCACCGCGCTGGTGATTCTCGGCTTCGCCGCCGTGCAGATCGTGGTCCACATGATCTACTTCCTGCACATGAACACCAAGTCGGAAGGTGGCTGGAACATGCTGGCGCTGATCTTCACGATCGTGCTGGTCGTCATCACGCTGGCCGGCTCGCTTTGGGTCATGTATCACATGAACACGAATATGATGCCGGTGATGACGCACGACATGAAATCGATGCCTTGACCACGCCTCGTCCCGCAAACCACAGCCCGGATCGCAAGCCCGTTCCCCGCAGCCCGGCCGCCCTCGCGGTGCTGGCGCTGCTGGCGGTACTGGCTTTCGCCGGGCTGTTTGCATTGGGCACCTGGCAGGTCGAGCGCCGCGCCTGGAAGCTCGACCTGATCGAACGCGTCGAGTCGCGCGTGCATGCGCCGCCGGTGGACGCGCCGGCGCCCGAGCGCTGGCCGCTGGTCAGCGCCGCGGCCGACGAATACCGGCATGTGCGCGTGACGGGCACCTTTCTGCACGATCGCGAGACGCTGGTGCAGGCCACCACCGCGTTCGGCGGCGGCTTCTGGGTGATGACGCCGATGCGCATGGGCGACGGCACCGTCGTGCTGATCAACCGCGGCTTCGTGCCGCCCGAATTCCGCTCGCGCGAGAGCCGCGCCAAGGACGAGCCGTCCGGCGAGACCACGGTCACCGGCCTGCTGCGCATCAGCCAGACCGGCGGCGGCTTCCTGCGCCGCAACGACCCCGCCGCCGATCGGTGGTATTCGCGCGATGTGCAGGCCATTGCCGCCGCGCGCGGGCTCGAACGGGTCGCGCCTTACTTCATCGATGCCGACGCCGGCCCGCAGGAGGCGTTCGGCGCGTCGGGCGCGCCGCGCCGCTGGCCGGTCGGCGGGCTGACCGTGGTGACCTTCCACAACAGCCATCTGGTCTACGCGCTGACCTGGTACGGGCTGGCGCTGATGGTGCTGGGCGCCGCCTGGTACGTCGGCCGCGAGGAACTTCTGCTGCGCCGCGGCCGATGAGGGACAATGCGGGGCATGCCGGTCCGCCGGGCTTGCCCCGCACGTCCGGCATGTCTGGCATGTCTGGCATGTCTGGCATGTCTGGCATGTACGGCGTGCCACGGCCCGCGCCGCGGCGGCTCGCTTCAAGCTCCGGCGCCATCCTGCTTCGACCCTGATTGATGCCTCTTTCCACCGATTCCCCTCCGAAGCCCGCGAGCGCCGCGCTGTCCGCCGCCAAGGGCGCCCCGGCCCCCGAGCGGCGGGGCGAGCGCGCGCTCGACGCGACCGCCCGCAAGAACATGGAGCAGCTGATCGAGCTGCGCTGGATCGCGGTGCTCGGCCAGGTCGCCACCATCAGCGTGGTGCATTTCGGCCTCGACGTGCCGCTGCCGGTCAACCAGATGCTGGCGGTGCTGCTCGGCCTGATCGCCTTCAACGCGCTGAGCCTGCTGCGGCTGCGCTTCGTCGCCGAGGTCTCGCAGACGCAGCTGTTCGTCTCGCTGCTGGTCGATATCGGCATGCTGACCGCGCTGCTGTACCTGAGCGGCGGCGCGTCCAATCCCTTCGTCTTCCTCTACCTGCTGCAGGTGATCCTCGGCGCGGTGCTGCTGCAGGCGTGGTCGATCTGGGTGATCGTGGTGGTCACCGCCTCGTGCTTCGCGGGCCTGGCGCTGGTCGGCAAGCCGCTGGCGCTGCCGCCGGACCACGAGCAGGGGCTCGCCAGCCTCTATATCCAGGGCATGCTGATCTGCTTCGTGCTGAACGCGGCCCTGCTGGTGGTCTTCATCACGCGGATCATGCGCAATCTGCGCGCCCGCGACGAGCATCTGGCCGACCTGCGCCAGCGCGCCGCCGAGGAAGAACATATCGTCCGCATGGGCCTGCTGGCCTCCGGCGCCGCGCATGAACTGGGCACGCCGCTGGCCACGCTGGCGGTGATCCTGTCCGACTGGCGCCGCATGGAACCGTTCTCGAAGGACCCGGAACTGCTGCAGGAACTCGGCGAGATGCAGACCCAGGTGCAGCGCTGCAAGTCCATCGTCAGCGGCATCCTGTTGTCGGCGGGCGAGGCGCGCGGCGAGGCACTGACCGAAACCACGGTGCGCCGCTTCGTCGACGATCTGGTCGCCGAATGGCGCGCGACGCGGCCGGTCGGCGAGTTCTCCTACGAATACCGCTTTGGCCAGGACCTGCCGATCCTGTCGGACTCGGCCATCAAGCAGATGGTCTGCAACGTGCTCGACAACGCGCTGGAGGCCTCGCCGCGCTGGGTCGGCCTCGACGTGCGGCGCGAGGATGATACGCTGGTGCTGTCGGTGCTCGACGAAGGCCCCGGTTTCGCGCCGCAGATGCTCGAGCGGCTGGGCAAGCCCTATCAGTCGAGCAAGGGCCGGCCGGGCGGCGGACTGGGGCTGTTCCTGGTCGTCAATGTCGCCCGCACGCTCGGCGGCAGCGTGGCCGCGCACAACCGTCCGCAAGGCGGCGCGATGGTGACGATGAAGCTGCCGCTGGCGGCAATCACGCTGGAAGAGGAGGCCGAAGATGCAGCCCAATGATCCCGAGCGCGGCACTGCTGCGGCCGATCAATCGACCCAGACCACCCAGCCGCAGGCCGAGGCCGGTCGCGTGCTGATGATCGTCGAGGACGATGCGGCCTTCGCCCGCACGTTGCGCCGCTCGTTCGAGCGGCGCGGCTATCAGGTCCTGCATGCGACCAGCCTCGAAGGGATGAACGAACTGCTGAAGGAGCATTCGCCGGGCTATGCGGTGGTGGACCTGAAGCTCAAGGGCGAGGCCTCGGGCCTGGCCTGCGTGCAGGCGCTGCATGCGCACGATGCGGACATGCTGATCGTGGTGCTGACCGGCTACGCCAGCATTGCCACCGCGGTCGAGGCGGTCAAGCTCGGCGCCTGCCACTATCTGGCCAAGCCGTCGACCACCGACGACATCGAGGCCGCCTTCGAGCGCGCCACCGGCGATGTGGACGTCGAGGTCACCGGCCGTCCCACCTCGATCAAGACGCTCGAGTGGGAGCACATCCACGAGACGCTGGCCGCCACCGGCTTCAATATCTCCGAGGCGGCGCGCCGGCTCGGCATGCACCGCCGCACGCTGGCGCGCAAGCTGGAGAAGCAGCGGATCAAGTAGCGCCGGGCGGCGGGCATCCCCCGCCGTACGTCTGCCGCCGTACGCCTCCCGGCGGACGTCTCCCGGCGGACGTCTCCCGGCGGACATCTCCGGGCGAACATCTCCGGGTGGATACCTCCGGGCGGACACCTCCGGGCGGACACCTCCGCGCGGACATCTTCCGTCCGGCGTCTCCGATCGGCGGAAATGGGTATAGGCTAATTCGTGCCGATGTCGGGCCCGATGCCGGCGCCCATTTCTCCAGGAGACGCGAAATGACCAGCAAGAACACCATCTGTCTGTGGTACGACGGCGACGCGCTCGACGCCGCCAACTTCTATGCCCAGACCTTTCCCGACAGCGCCGTCGGCGCCGTCCACCGAGCGCCCGGCGACTATCCCGACGGCAAGGAGGGCGATCCCCTGATGGTCGAGTTCACCGTGATCGGCATCCCTTGCCTCGGGCTGAACGGCGGCCCGCATTTCAAGCACAACGAATCCTTCTCCTTCCTGGTCAGGACCGAGGACCAGGCCGAGACCGACCGCCTGTGGAACGCGATCGTCTCCAATGGCGGCCAGGAAAGCGAATGCGGCTGGTGCAAGGACCGGTGGGGCCTGTCATGGCAGATCACCCCGCGGGCGCTGCTCGATGCGGTGACGAGTTCCGATCGCGCGGCGGCCAAGCGCGCCTTCGACGCGATGATGACGATGAAGAAGATCGACATCGCCACGATCGAGGCGGCACGGCGGGGCGAGTCGGCATCGTCGAACCAGGCAACCTGACCGAGCCTGACCGAGCTGACGGAGCTGACCGAGCTGATGGAGCTGACCACGCCGATCGGCTCTTCATACGCCAATTCGTTCTTACGGTATGGGCGCGCATACTCGTGGAACCGATAACTGCACGGGATAGATGTAGCGCTTACAATGAGCGCTGACCGAATTAGAAAAAGAGGTCGGCCAGATTCGCGTGCCTTGCGTGGATGCGCCTCGCCATGGCGCATGCATCGGGCCGGCCCCATCACGGAGACTTCCCGCCATGCAGATCGCGTCCCTGCTGGACCAGCCGCTCGGCAATCTCGCCGACTGCGTCCGTGCCCACGCCAACGCCCGTCCCGCGCATCCCGCCGTCATCGACGATCGCGCCAGCCTGTCGTATCGCGAGTTCGACGAACTGGTCGACCGCGTCGCGGCGGCCCTGCAGCGCGATGGCCTGCAGCCGGGCGATGCGCTGGCGATCTGCGCCGCCGCGTCGATCGAGTACGCGGCGGTGTTCCTGGGCGGGCTGCGCGCCGGCGTGGCGATCGCACCGCTGGCACCGTCGTCGACCCCGCAGGCACTGGCCGGCATGATCGCCGATTCGGATGCGAGGCTGCTGTTCGTCGACGCGCCGGTGCTCGACGCCCTGCAGGGCGCCGGCATCGAAGCCACGGTGCCGCGCATCGGACTGGGCGGCGCGCAGACCGGCAAGGCCTTCGCCGACTGGCTGGCGCCGGCCGGCAGCCGGCCGCGCGAGACGCCGCTGCGCGAGGGGCAGGTCTTCAACATCATCTATTCGTCCGGCACCACGGGCGCGCCCAAGGGCATCGTGCACGACCACGCGCTGCGCTGGAATCAGATCCGCCGCACGCACGAGAGCGGCGGCTACGGGCCCGACGCGGTGACGCTGATCGCCACGCCGCTGTATTCGAACACCACGCTGGTCAGCTTCATTCCGACGCTGGCGCTCGGCGGCACCGTGGTGCTGATGCCGAAGTTCGATGCGCAACGCTATCTCGAACTGGCCGAGCGGCACCGCGTCACGCACGCGATGCTGGTCCCGGTGCAATACCAGCGGCTGCTGGCCAGGGAGGATTTCGATCGCTACGACCTGTCGTCGTTCCGGATGAAGTTCTCGACCAGCGCCCCGCTCGGCGCGGCGCTGAAGGCCGACATTCTGCGCCGCTGGCCGGGTGGACTGGTCGAGTACTACGGCATGACCGAAGGCGGCGGCAGCTGCGTGCTGGCCGCCCACGAGTTTCCGGACAAGCTCCATACCGTCGGCAAGCCGATGGAAGGGCACGACATCCGGCTGATCGACGACGACGGCAACGAGGTGCCGGTCGGCCAGATCGGCGAGGTGGTGGGGCATTCGAACACCATCATGGCGGGCTATCACAAGCAGCCCGACAAGACCGCCGCCGCGGAGTGGTATGACGCCACCGGCAAGCGCTTCATCCGCACGGGCGACGTCGGCCGCTTCGACGAGGACGGCTTCCTGACGCTGATGGACCGCAAGAAGGACATGATCATCAGCGGCGGCTTCAACATCTATCCGAGCGACCTCGAAGCGGTGCTGCAGCAGCATGCGGACGTGGTCGAATGCGCGGTGGTCGGCGTGCCTTCGCAAAGCTGGGGCGAGACGCTGGTGGCCTTCGTGGTGTTGCGCGAGGGCGCGGCAGTCGATGCCGAGGCGCTTCGCGAATGGGTCAATGCGCAGGTCGGCAAGACCCAGCGGCTCGCCGCGCTGGAGCTGTGCGCGCAGCTGCCGCGCAGCGCGATCGGCAAGGTGCTCAAGCGCGAACTGCGGGATGGGTTTCGTGGGGGCAAGGCGATGGCATGAGGCGTCAGGGTGGCCGCCACCCGCCCGCTATAATCCGCCGACCGATCGACCGCCCAACGCTCCCCTCCATGCTCAAGGACCCTGTCGAAGCCCGCCCGACGCGCCGCTATGTCGAGAAGCGCGAGACCATTCTCGATGCGGCCGCGATGCGCTTCAATCGCAAGGGCGTGCGCGGCACCACGCTGTCGGATGTCGCGCAGGACGTGGGCCTGAGCACGAACAGCATCACCTACTACTACCGCAAGAAGGAAGATCTGGTGGTCGCCTGCCTGTTGCGGACCATCGACGAGATGGTCGGCATCGCGGCGCAGGCGAGCGAGCTGCCCACGCCGGGCGAGCGGGTGGCGGGCTTCATCCGCTTGTTCTTCGCGCGGCTCGCGTTGACGGCCACCGGAGAACGTCCGGAGCTGATGAGCTTCCGCGAGATCCGCACGCTGCCGGACAGCCATGCGGAGGTCGCGTTCAGCGCGTACAACGACATGTTCCGCCGCATCCGCCAACTGCTGCGCGAGCGCACGCCGGTGGACGCGGCCGAGCGCAGCGTGCTCAGCGCGCGCGCCCACCTGCTGCTGTCGCTGGCGACGGGCGCGATGGTCTGGATCGAGCGATACGAGCCCGAGGACTATCCGAAGGTCGCCGAGTCGGTGATCGATCTGCTGCTGCACGGCATCGGCTCGCGCGCGGCGCGCTGGCAGCCGACGCTCGATACCGCCGCGCTGCTGCCTTGCCTGGACCAGCCGGAAACCACGCAGCAGGCCTTCCTGCGCGCCGCCACCGAACTGCTGAACGAGCAGGGCTATCGGGGCGCGTCGGCTGACCGCATTTCGGCGCGGCTCAATCTGACCAAGGGGTCGTTCTACCACCACAACGAGAACAAGGATGACCTGATCGGCGCCTGCTTCGATCGGATGTTCGACGTGATACGCAGCACGCAGACGCTGGTCGAGAACGGGTCGGGCACCGGCTGGGACAAGCTGTGCGCGGTCACGCGCGCGCTGGTCCACTACCAGTTCTCCAGCCAGGGGCCGCTGCTGCGGCTGACGATCTATGGCGCCTTGCCCGAGGAAATGCGCAAGGAGAAGATGCTGACGATGAACCGGCTGTCGGCACGCTTCGTGCGATTCCTGGTGCAGGGCATGCAGGATGGTTCGATCCGGCCGCTGGACCAGTCGATCGCCGCCCTGCAGATCAACGGCATGATCAACGCCGCGGTCGAGCTGCGCCGCTGGGTGCGCGATGCCTCGGCCGACAACGCGGCCGACCTGTTCGTGCGGCCGCTGCTGATGGGGATCCTGTCGCCGGCGTAGCGGCGTAGCGGCGTGGCGGTGCTGCGGAGATCGGCGCCGCCGGCTCGGTCGACCGAGCCGACCAGCCGTCAAGACGAGCCGTAAAGATCAGCCGTCAAGATCAGTCATACAGATGGCACGCCACCATCTGCCCGTCGCCGCTGTCGCGCAGCGCCGGTTCCTGCGATTTGCAGCGCTCCATCGCCACCGGGCAACGCGTATGAAAGCGGCAGCCCGACGGCGGATGCATCGGGCTGGGCACCTCGCCACGCAGTACGATGCGTTTGCGTTGCCGTTCCGCCTGGACATTGGCCACCGGCACCGCCGACAGCAGCGCCTGCGTGTAGGGGTGGCGCGGCTGCGCATAGAGCGCGTCGCGATCGGCGATCTCGACGATGCGGCCCAGGTACATCACCGCGATGCGGTCGCTGATATGGCGCACCACCGCCAGGTCGTGCGCAATGAACAGGTACGACAGCCCGAGCCGCCGCTGCAGGTCCATGAAGACATTGACCACCTGCGCCTGGATCGAGACGTCCAGCGCCGACACCGGCTCGTCGCAGACGATCACGCCGGGCTTGAGCGCCAGCGCACGGGCGATGCCGATGCGCTGGCGTTGCCCGCCGGAGAACTCGTGCGGATAGCGGTCCGCCATATACGGTAGCAGCCCGACCATCTCCAGCAGCTCGCCGACGCGCGCCCGCACGGCCGCGCGATCGCCGGCCATGCCATGGATCTCGAGCGGCTCGGCCACGATGTCGCGCACCTTCATGCGCGGGTTCAGCGAGCCGAACGGGTCCTGGTAGACCATCTGCACGCTGCGGCGGAAATGCTTCTCCTGCGCGCGCGTCATCCGGGCCAGATCGGTGCCGTCGTAGTCGATGTGCCCGCCGCTGGCGGCCAGCATCTTCAGGATCGCCAGGCCGGTGGTCGACTTGCCGCAGCCGCTCTCGCCGACCAGGCCCAGCGTTTCGCCCTGGCGCAGCGTGAACGAGACACCGTCGACGGCCTTGACCGAGCCGACCTGGCGCTTGAACACCACGCCGCGCGTGACCGGGAAATGCACCTTCAAGTCCTGCACGCGCAGGATCTCGCGGCCGATGGTGCGCGGGCGGGGCGCCGGAGCCGGGGCGGCGAGCGGCATGCCGCCGGCGTTCAAGGCGGCGTCCTTCATGGCGGGCGTGTCGAGCGCGGCGGTGGCGGTCATGGCGTCTCCTGCAGGTGGCACGCATTCAGGTGAACGGACAGGCCGCGGCCACCGGTGGTCCGCAGCATCGGGCGCGTGACGCGGCATTGCGCCTGGGCCAGCGCGCAGCGCGGCTGGAACGCGCAGCCGGGACCGAGCGCGGTCAGGTCGGGCGGCTGGCCCTCGATCGGCACCAGCGCCTGGCTGGTATCGCCATCGAGCCGCGGCACGCAGGCCATCAGCCCGCGCGTGTACGGATGGCGCGGCTCGCGGTACAGGTCGTCGGCCGAAGCCATCTCGACCAGGCGACCGCCGTACATCACCGCGACGCGATCGGCGTAGCGCGCCACCACGCCGAGGTCGTGCGTGATCAGGATCAGCGCGGTGCCGAGCCGCTGCGCCAGGTCCTTCAGCAGATCGAGGATCTGCGCCTGCACCGTGACGTCGAGCGCGGTGGTCGGCTCGTCGGCGATGATCAGCTGCGGCTTGCAGGCCAGCGCCATCGCGATCATCGCGCGCTGCCGCATGCCGCCGGAGAACTGGTGCGGATAGGCATTGAGGCGGCTGGCCGGCTCGGGGATCTGCACCTGGCCGAGCAGCTCGGCGGCCATGCCGAGCGCGGTCTTCCACGGCAGCTTCTGATGCAGCTGGATCGGCTCGGCGATCTGCTTGCCGATCGTCAGCGCCGGATTCATCGACGACATCGGCTCCTGGAAGATCATCGCGATGCGATTGCCGCGGATCGCGCGCATCGCGTCGGCGTCGAGCTTGAGCAGGTCCTGCCCGTCGAACAGGATCTCGCCGGCGTCGATCGAGCCGGGCGGACGCGGGATCAGGCCCAGGATCGACAGCGCCGTCACGCTCTTGCCGGAGCCCGATTCGCCGACGATGGCGAGCGTCTCTCCGGGCGCCACGTCGAAGGAGACCTGATCGACCGCGGTGACCACGCCGCGATCGGTGCGAAAGCGCGTGGTCAGGTCGCGGACCTGCAGGATCGGCTGCGTCATCGCTTGCTCCTGGTGGTGCGAGGTTGGCGCCGGCATCGGGCAAAGCTGCCGGCGGCGTGTGCGGGCTTGGGCGGGTTTGGGCTCAGAAGCCCATCTTCTTCTTCATCTCCTGATCGATCCACAGCCGCGCGTAGATCGGTCCGGGCCGCACCGCGCCGGCACGCAGTTCGCCGCCGTAGTTCTTGACCCACGGCCACCAGGCCGTATAGACGTACTGCGTCGGCAGCCAGATATACGGCGCCTGCGCGACGATCTCGCGCGTCAGCGCGCGCAGCGCCTCCTGCCGCTTGCCGACGTCGCGCAGCTCGAAGGCTTCCTCGACGCGCTTGTCGAACTTCGGATCGTTCCACTGCGAGGCGTTCCACACCTGGCCGCTGACGAAGCTCTTGCGGATCGTCGTGGTCGGATTGGTGTGGCCGTTGTTCATCATGTAGCCGGGCGCGTTGGTCTTGGTCGTCATCGCCGACAGGAAGGCGCCGTACTCCATCGGCTGGATCTGGATGCGCACGCCCACCTGTTCGAGGTAGGCGGCGATCAGCGGCAGCAGCTCCATATGGTCCGGGCTGCAGGCGCACACCTGCACCTTGAAGGTGAAGCCCTTCGGATAGCCGGCCTCGGCCAGCAGCTTGCGTGCCTTGTCCGAGTTGTAGGTGAACAGCTCCTTGACGTTGTCCGGCATCGCGCTGAGCGGCTCGTAGTAACCGACATAGTCCGGATGCTGCGGATAGGCGAACAGCTCGGCGTTGCCGCCGTAGTACTGCTTGACGATCTCCTGCTTGTTGATCGCCATGTTCAGCGCCCGCCGAACGCGGATATCGTTGAACGGCTTGGTGTCGACCCGCAGCGCCAGATACTGGCCCGTGTACGACAGCCAGCGCGACCACTGCAGCTGCGGCGCGCTGCGCTTGAGTTCGTCCACCGCGGTCCAGCGCAGGCCCTCCATGATGTCGAGCTTGCCGGTGCGCAGCATGGTGTTGCGCGTGGCCTCGTCCTTGATCGTGCGCAGCACCACCTTGTCGACGAAGGGCAGCTTGTAGTCCTTGTTGCCGATGCGCTCGCTGTCCCAGTACTGCGGATTCTTCGTGTAGGTGCTGGCGTTGCCCTGCACGAACTGCGTCAGCGTGAACGGGCCCGTGCCGTTGACGTTCTTCCAGTTGGCGGCGCCGGCCGTGGCCACCTCCTTGGGCATGATCCCGGAGTAGTAGCCCCAGCCGAAGCGGTAGTCCCATTCGGCGTTGAATTCCTTGAAGCGGAACACCACCGTGTGCTTGTCGCGCGCCTCGACCTTGCTCAGGTGATCGAAGTACGTCGGGATCTTCTTCGCGCTGGCCTCCTGCCGGCTGTAGCTGAACACCACATCCTCGGCGACCAGTTCGCGCTCTTCCATCACGCCGGGCTTGGCGGGGAACTTGACGCCCTTGCGCAGCTTCACCTCGAGCGTCAGCGGATCGGTCCATTTCCACGATTCGGCCAGCTCGCCGCGGATCGCGTCCTCCGGCAGCCAGGCATCGGCCTGGAAGGCGTACTTGCCGCCGTTGCGCTTGGCCTTGCTCAGGTCGGCGGCGAACAGATGCTCGTAGACCTGGCCGGTGTCGTAGTTCTGCTTCCAGTTCCAGTCGGCGAGATCCCACGACAGGGCGGAGATGGTTGGGTAGACCGAGCCGATCTCCACGGTGCCGCCGTATTTCGGCGCCTCGGCCTGCGCGATGGCGCTGCCCGCGGTCACGGCCATCCCGGCCAGCGCGACAGCCGCGGCGATGGCCGCTGCCCGTTTCGCCGTGCGGTGGACCGCCTTGTCGTTGTCGATCATCGCTGTCTCCTGTCTCTGTTCTTGTAGGGGGTGAGTCCGTGCCGTGCTGCCGGGCGCCGTGTTCACGGCTGCCGTGGCACCGGGTGCTGTAGTACCGGTTGCCGCGTTGCCGGGCACCGTCGCTATCGCGTGCCCCGCATGCGCGGATCGAGCAGGTCGCGCAGCGCGTCGCCGTAGACGTTGATCGCGTAGACGACCACGGTCAGGCAGGCGCCGGGCGCCAGCGCCAGCCACGGGCCCTGGAACATGAAGGTGCGGCCGTCGCCCGACAGCATGCCGCCCCAGGTCGGCGCCGGCGGCGGCACGCCCAGGCCGAGGAAGGACAGTCCCGACTCGGCGAGGATCGCGGTACCGACGCGGGTGGTGAACAGCACGATCACCGGCGGCAGCACGTTGGGGAGGATGTGGCGCCACAGGATGCGCGGCGTCGACGCGCCCATCGACTGCGCGGCGTGCACATACATGTTCTCGC
Source organism: Cupriavidus sp. R6-3 (assembly GCF_059772245.1). Taxonomy (NCBI): domain Bacteria; kingdom Pseudomonadati; phylum Pseudomonadota; class Betaproteobacteria; order Burkholderiales; family Burkholderiaceae; genus Cupriavidus; species Cupriavidus sp. R6-3. The sequence goes on along the minus strand of NZ_JCBAJO010000004.1, from coordinate 70,029 downwards.
GCACCGAGACGACCGCGCTGCGCACGATGCGCGAGCCGCCGATGCCGAGCAGCAGGCCCAGCGTCACCACGATCTGCCAGCTGCCCGGGCCAAGCACCGACACCACCACGATCAGGATCACCAGGTCCGGAAAGCTCATCCACGCATCGACGAAGCGCTGCGCCACCAGGTCGAACTTGCCGCCGAGATAGCCGGTAAGGATGCCGAGCAGTACCGATACCGCGGTGGCCAGCGTCGCGGCCGACAGGCCGATCACCACCGACAGCTGCGCGCCGTACAGGCAGCGCGACAGCATGTCGCGGCCGAGGTTGTCGGTGCCGAAGGGATGGGCCCACGACGGCGCCTGCAGGCGATGCAGCATGTTGATCTCGTTGACGCCGTAGGGCGCCAGCACATCGGCGAAGACACCGCAGAACAGGAAGATCGCGCAGATCACCGCGCCTGCCGCGCCGAGCGGCTTGTCGCGGAACAGGCGGCGCAACAGGCCGAAGCCGGGCCAGTGGCGGGCCGTGGCGGACGCCGATATTGCCGTTGCTGCGGTTGCTGTCGCCGTTGCTCCGGAAGCCGCCACGGTCGCCGCGGCGGCGTCGGCCGCCGCCGGCGCGACAGGAGTCAGGGGAGTCGCGGAACGTGCCATCAGCGATGCCTCACTTTCGGATCGAACAAGCCGTAGCTGAGGTCGACCAGCAGATTGATCAGCATCACCGCCACGCCGACCACCAGGAAAACGCCGGTGATCACCGGATAGTCGCGTTGATGCACCGCATCGAGCAGCAGCAGGCCCATGCCGGGCAGCGCGAAGATCTGCTCGATGATGACGGCGCCGCCGATCAGCAGCGGCGCCTGCAGGCCTACCAGCGTCACCACGGGAATCAGCGCGTTGCGCAGCGCATGCCGCAGGATCACCATCCGTTCGTTCAGCCCCTTGGCCCAGGCGGTGCGGATATAGTCCTGGCGCAGCACCTCCAGCATCATCGTGCGCGTCATCCGCATCGTGATCGCCGACAGCGCCATGCCCAGCACGATCGCCGGCACCAGCATCTGCTCGATGTGCTGCAGCGGGTTTTCGCGGAACGGCACGTAGCGAACCTCGGGCGACCAGCCCCACCAGACCGACGGAAACACCATCACCATCGTGCCCAGCCAGAAGCTCGGCACCGCCAGCATCAGGATCGAGAACGAGCGCGCCACGTAGTCGGCCGCGCTGTCCTGCCGGATCGCCGACAGCACGCCGATCGGCAGCGCCACCGACAACGCGACCACCAGCGCGATGGCGCCAAGCGACAGCGTCACCGGAATGCGCGCCATCACCATCTTCAGCACCGGCTCGCCCTGCCACAGCGACACGCCGAGATCGCCGTGCAGCACGATATTGCCGATCCAGTGCAGGTATTGCTCCCACATCGGCCGGTCGAGGCCGAGCAGCTGCATCAGTTCCTCGCGGCTGCGCACATCGGCGCTGATGTCGTTCTGGCTCAGCATCAGGTCGACCACGTCGCCCGGCACCAGCCGCACGATCGAGAACACGATGATGCTGGCGAACAGCAGCGTGGGCAGCAGCGCCAGCAGCCGGCGCATCAGGTAGGCGCTCATGGACGCCTCGCGTGACGAGGGGCGCGGCGGGCCGCGCGCGCCGATGCCGGCGGGGATACCGGCAACACGATTTCTGCTGATGCTCCGGCCATGCTGTCTCCTGTTTCCGTCCACAGGTCATTGCCTGTGGCGGTATTTCGGCACGCGGAATGCAGTTTTTGTGCGGGACGATACAGCGACCGGCTTTGCGCCAATCGCGATCCCAGCATACTCATCGTTCGAAGCGATGACAACCCGGAAGCGCCCCCGGCGCTCTAGTGAATTTCCCGGGGGCGGGCGGCGGCGCGGCCTCTGCTTTGTCGCCGCGGCGGCTAGTAGCCGCGCAGCCGGGCCCAGCGATCGGCGTGGAAGTTCGCGTCGCCCAGCCACTCCTGCGCGGTGCGTGCGCGCTTCATGAAGAAGCCGATCTCGAACTCGTCGGTCATGCCGATGCCGCCGTGCATCTGCACGCCTTCCTGCACCGCGAGCGTCGCGGTCTCGCCGGCGCGGGCCTTGGCGGCCGACACCAGTGGCTCGGGGCCGTCCGGCGCCGATTCGTCGAGCCGTTGCTGGCAGCGCAGCACGATCGCGCGAGTGAGTTCCAGTTCGGTGAACAGATGCGCGGCGCGGTGCTGCAGCGCCTGGAATTCGCCGATGATCTTGCCGAATTGGCGGCGCTCCTTCAGATACGCCAGCGTGCGGGCGAAGGCCTCGTCCGCGATGCCGAGCAGCTCGGAGGACAGCACCGCGCGGCCGATGTCGAGCGCGCGCTCGAGCAGGGCGCCGCCGCCGTCGACTTCGCCGAGTACGGCGTCCGCGGGCACCTGCACGCCTTCGAAGACGATGCGCGCGGCCTGCGTGGCGTCGGCCAATACCGCGCGTTCGATCCGCACGCCCGGGGTGGCGCGGGGCACCAGCAGCAGCGTGATGCCTTGCGTGTCGTCGGCTCCGGCGGCATTGACGGCGTTGGCGGCATTGGTGGCATTGGTGGCATTGGTGGCATTGGTGGCTTGTCCCGCCCGGGCATCGCCGGTGCGCGCCGCGACGATCAGCGTATCCGCGACGTGGCCGTCGACGACCAGCTGCTTGGTGCCGTCGATGCGATAGCCGCCGGCATGCGGCGTCGCACGCGTGGCCAGGCGGAACGGGCGATGCTTGCCGGCTTCGTCGAGCGCCAGCGCGGTCAGGTGCCGGCCGGATGCGATGGCGGGCAGCAGCCCGTCGCGTTGTGCATCGCTGCCGTAGTGCGTCAGCAGGGAGGCGCCGATTACCGCGGTGGAGAGGAAGGGCGAGGGCGCCAGCGTGCGGCCGATTGCCTCCATGATGACGCCGGCTTCCACCACGCCGAGCCCGCTGCCGCCGTAGGCCTCGGGCACCAGCACGCCGGCCAGGCCGAGGTCGGCAAAGCGTTGCCACAGCTCGCGCGAGAAGCCGGTCGGATCGCCGCTGTCGCGCATCGCGCGCAGCGCGGAGATCGGTGCGTTCTCGCGCAGGAAGGTCAGCGCGCTGTCGCGCAGCATGTCCTGGGTGTCGTTCAGTACGATGGCCATGTCGATGTCCGCGAAGGGTGCCGGGCGCCGTGCGATCGCGCGGCCCCGGCCCGGTGAAGGGAAGGAAGGGGCAGTGGCGTCAGGCGCCGGGCAGGCCCAGGATGCGCTTGGCGACGATGTTCAGCTGGACCTCGCTGGTGCCGCCCTCGATCGAATTGGCCTTGGTGCGCAGCCAGGCGCGCGCGGTGGCGCCCTGATGGCTGCGCTCGCTTTCCCATTCGAGCGCATCGCTGCCGCCGATCGACATCAAGAGCTCGTAGCGTCGCTTGTTCAGCTCGGCGCCGTAGTACTTGAGCACCGACGAGAAGGCCGCGATGCCTTCACCTTGCTTCGCCAGGTCGCGCACCCGTTCGCCGGCGAAACCGAACGCGGCCTCGTCGATCTCGAAGCGGGCCAGTTGCGCGCGCAGCATCGGCTCGTCGAGCCGGCCGGCCGCATCGGTGCCGATCGCCTTGGTGGCGTGGCGCCCCAGCGGCTGCCGGAAGCCCCGGCTGCCGATCGCGCTGATCATGTCGCGCTCATGGGTCAGCAGATACTTGGCGATCTCCCAGCCGCCGTTGAGTTCGCCGACCAGCTGGTCGCGCGGCACCACGACGTCGTCGAAGAAGGTCTCGCAGAACGGCGACTTGCCGGAGATCAGCACGATCGGGCGGGTCGTCACGCCCGGCGTCTCCATGTCGAACAGCAGGAAGCTGATGCCGGTGTGCTTCTGCGCGGAGAAATCGGTGCGCACCAGGCAGAAGATCCAGTCGGCCCTGTCGGCATACGAGGTCCAGATCTTCTGGCCGTTGACGACGAAGTGGTCGCCACGGTCCTCGGCGCGGGTCTGCAGCGCCGCCAGGTCGGAGCCGGCGTTCGGCTCGGAATAGCCCTGGCACCAGCGGATCTCGCCGCGCGCGATCTTCGGCAGGTGCTCGCGCTTCTGCGCCTCGCTGCCGTACTTGAGCAGCGCCGGCCCGAGCATCGAGATGCCGAAGCTCTGCAGCGGCACCCGGCAGCCCAGCCGCTGCATTTCCTCGCGCAGGATCTTGGCCTGTTCGCGGCTCAGGCCGCCGCCACCGTATTCGCGCGGCCATTCGGGCACGGTCCAGCCGCGCTCGGCCATCCGTTCGAGCCATTGGCGCTGGGCCTCGGAGCGGAAGCGGAACTTGCGTCCGCCCCAGCAGATGTCCTCGTCGTCCTGCACCGGCTGCCGCATCTCGGGCGGGCAATTGTCCTGCAGCCAGGCGTGTGTCTGCTGCCGGAACGTCTCCAGGTCTTCCACGGTGGTCTCCTGTCGCGGTGGCCGGCCTCTGCGGGCCGTGGTCGTTGCTTGAACCCCTTGCTCGAACCGTGCGCCGCCGAATACGGACTGCGCCGATCCGGGGCCGCAGGGCCGTTATACAAGCGGGCGCTCGCCACCGTCAATACGCTATTTACGAAAACGGTATCGGCCATGCAGAGCGCGCATATCGAATATGCCCCATGCGGTGCAGTTTGAAAGGCAACATGGCGGAGCGCGAGCGCTGTGTTAGCATCGCCGGAAACATACCAGAGTTACGAAACAGGTCGACGGCGCGATGCGCCGGAGCGGCCGAGGTGGAGACATGGAGACCAGCGAGGCTTCGATCGACGAAGCGGTGTGGACCTTCCCCGGCGCGCGCGCGCCCGACCGCCGCCGCTGGGTCGACGCCAGCGGCCTGCGGCTGGCCGTCTACGAATGGGGCGAGCCGGATGCCACGCCGCTGCTGCTCGTCCATGGCGCGCTCGATTTCGCCCGCACCTTCGATGGCTTCGCGCCGCTGCTGGCCGATGCGGGCTACCGCGTGGTCTCGTACGACCATCGCGGCCACGGCGATTCCGATCACGCCGATCTCTACAACTGGGTCGCCGATGTGCGCGACATGCTGGCGGTGGCGGATTCGATCACGCGTGAGCCGTGCCTGGCGGTCGGCCACAGCAAGGGCGGCTCGCTGCTGGTGCAGGCGATCCAGGCGCTGCCGCACCGGTTCATCCGTTTTGCTTCGATCGACGGCCTGCCGTTCCGCAGCCCGCATGCCGACAGCGCCGTACGGGAACGCAAGTCCTCGCTGACCGGGCCCGTCATCGCCCGCTGGCTCGATGCGCGCCGCCGCAGCGGCGAGCTCGAGCGCCGGCCCGGCACGCTGGAGGAACTGGCACAGCGCCGCGCCCGGATGAACCCGCGCCTGAGCCATGAATGGCTTTGCTACATCGCCTCGCACGGCGCGCGCCGCGACGAGCAGGGCTGGCGCTGGAAGCTGGACCCCGCGATCGGCGTGGGCGGCTTCGGACCGATGCGGGTGCGCTGGATGACCGACAGGCTGCCGGGTTTTCCGATCCCGATGCTGGCCATCTTCGGCTCCGAGAAGGAACCGATGGGCTGGGACGCGACCGCGGACGACCTGATGCCGTTCTTCCCGGCCACCACCGAGGTCCATCGCATGCAGGACGTCGGCCATTTCATCCATATCGAACGGCCGCAGGAGACGGCGCGCCGCATCCTTCAGTTCTTCGGCGCATGACCATGTCCTCGATTCCGTCCCTGCGCCAGTCCCTGCGCCAGTCCCCGCCCCACTACCTGCGCCACCATCGTCTGCGGCTCGCGCTGCATCGGCTCAAGGATGGCGGCGGTCATCCGCTGCTGTTGCTGCATGGGCTGGGCGAACGTTCGCCGACTACCCTGCCGGCCGAATACGCGAGCTGGCCCGGTCCGATCCATGCGCTCGACTTCACCGGCCATGGTGAATCGGACCTGCCGCGCGGCGGCGGCTACAGCTGTGAATTCCTGATGGCCGATGCCGACATCGCGCTGGCGCATCTGGGCCCCTGCACGGTCGCCGGACGCGGCATCGGCGGCTATGTCGCGCTGCTGCTGGCCGGGGCGCGTCCGGGCGAGGTGCGCGGCGCCATCGTGCGCGACGGACCCGGGCTGTCCGGCGGCGGCGGCGCGGCGCGCAGCCCCTATATTCCGGTGCCGGATCTGAACCAGTTGGCGCCGCCCGATCCGTTTGCGATTGCGGAGCTGGCCAATGACGTCCGCCCGCCCAGCTATGCGTCGAGCTTCGCGATGCTGGCCTCGCAGCATTCCGACCTCGATACGCCCATCTCCGTCTGCTGCTGCGAGCGCCCGCCGTGGCTCGCCGCGGTGATGGAGCTGCTGTCGCTGGAGCCGGTCGCGCTGGACCAGGCGTTGCAGCAATACGCGGCCGCTGCGGGCGCCGGCATCCGCCCGGAGCGGGAGTCGGCATGAGCCCGGCCCTGTCGTCCGCGCGCGAGTCCGCCGACGCGGACGACGATGCCGAGCGCGGCTATCTGGACCATGTGTCGCGGCATTTCCGCCGCAATGCGCTGGCCTTCCTGGCGCACGGCATGCTGGGCATGACCGGCTTCCGGCTGGTCACCGCGCCGACCTTCGTGCCGGCCTATCTCTACCTGCTGTCCGGCTCGAAGCTGACCGTCGGCCTGGTGCTGTCGGCGCAGTACGCCGGCATGGCCGCGTCGTCGCTGTGGGGCGCGACGCTGATCGAGCATCGGCAACAGGTGATGCCGATGCTGTACCGCGTCGGCTGGCTGGTACGGCTGCAGGTGCTGGGGCTGGCGCTGTCGGCGCTGTGGCTGTCTGGTGCGGCGGCGCTGACGGCGGCGGCCGTCTTCCTGCTGCTGTTCGGGCTGCTGAACGGCGTGCAGAACGTCGCCTTCCAATACCTGACCTCGAAGATCATTCCGCTGCATCGCCGTGGCGGACTCAGCGCGCTGCGCAACTTCTTCGGCGGCCTGACCGCGGCGGCGGTGGCCTGGCTCGGCGGGCGCTATCTGGTCGGCAACGACGTGCTCGGCAACGGCTATGCGGCGACCTTCCTGGCCGCCTTCGTGCTGACCAGCCTCGGCATCTCCGCCCTGGCCGGCATGCGCGAGCCCGCCTTGCAGGACGTGCGCCTGCCGGTCGGCTTTCGGCGCCGCATCCGCGAGGTGCCGGCCTTGCTGCGGGCGCAGCCCGACTTCGTGCGCTTCTTCGTCGCCCGTGCGCTGGTGGCGCTGGGCATGATGGCGATGCCGTTCTATGCGATCTATGCCGGCCAGCATATCGACCTGTCCGGCGCCACGCTGGGCTATCTGAGCCTGGCCTATCTGCTGGCGCAGACCGCGAGCAATCTGCTGTGGGGCCGGCTGGCCGACCGCTGCGGCTATCGTCTGGTATTTCTCGCCAGTATCGCGCTATGGATCGCCGCCACCGCGCTGCTGCTGTGCTGCGGCTCGCTGGGCTGGTTCGTGCTCGCCTTCTGTGGGCTGGGCGCGGGCTTCGGCGGGTTCTTCATCTCGGCCGACAACCTGGTGATGGAATTCGGCGCACGCAAGGACCGGCCGATGCTGCTGGCCGTCGCGGGCACCGGCACCTACGCGATGATGGCGATCGGCCCGGTGCTGGGCGGCATGCTGGCGCAGGGCGTGCGCTTCTGGCTGGTGTTCGCGCTGGCCATCGCGGTCAAGTGCCTGGCGTTCGCGATGGCGCTGGCGATGAAGGACCCGCGACGACGGCCCGGCCCGTTGCCGCCGAACCAGGGCGATCCCATGACGTCGTGACGTGCTGACGCTCTGACGCTTGGGTACGCCGATGCCCCGACGACGACGCTTTGCCCACGGTCTGCTTCCTTCTCCCGCCTGCGGGAAAGGGCCGGGGCAGAGGGCAAAAGACAAACACCAGGAGACGAGATGGAAGCCAGAACCTATCCCGAGTTCAGCACCCACTATCCGCTGCTGCTGACCACCATCATGCGGCGGCCGGTGCGGATGTATCCCGATCAGATCGGCGTCGTCTACCGCAATCACCTCAGCGGCGAGTACTTCCGCTTTACCTGGGACCAGTGGTATCGGCGCGTCTGCCAACTGGCCAACGCGCTGTCGTCCGAACTCGACGTCGTGGCGGGTACTCCGCGCGAACCGGGCGACCGCATCGCCACCATGGCGCTGAACACGCACCGCCACCTGGAACTGTACTTCGGCGTGCCCGGCGTCGGCGCGACGCTGCATCCGGTCAACGTCCGGCTGTCCCCCGAGCACATCGTCTACACCATCCGCCATGCGCAGGACCGCGTGCTGTTCTTCGACGACGCGCTGCTGCCGCTGGTCGAGGGCATCTACGACCATATCAAGGATGTGGTGCAGCGCTTCGTCTATCTGTCGGACAAGCCCGGGCTGCCGGAGACGCGCATCGCCAACCTGATCCACTACGAGGATCTGCTGGCGCGGCAGCCAGAGCAGTTCGACTGGCCGGCCCTGCACGAGGACGTCAACGCGACGCTGTGCTACACCACCGGCACCACCGGACAGCCCAAGGGCGCGACCTTCACGCATCGCCAGCTGTATCTGATGACGGTGCACGTGATGGCGCAGATGGCGATCGCCAACACGCCGTCGATCGACATCGAGGACGGCCTTGGCGTGCGGCTCGGCGAATCGGCGGTGCCGCTGCTGAACACGCCGATGTTCCATATCCACGCCTGGGGCGCGCCCTTCATCGCGGTCTACAGCGCGCAGAAGATCGTGCTGCACGGCACCTTCACCGTGCAGGGGTTCTGCGAGCTGGTCGAGCGCGAGAAGGTGACCTCGGTCGGCATCGTCGCCACCATCGCGGCGATGCTGCTCGAATACCCGGATCTGCACAAATACGACCTGAGCAGCCTGGTGCGCGTCAACGTCGGCGGCGGTGCGCTGCCGCTGGGCCTGAAGAAGAAGCTCGAAGCGCTGATTCCGTCGTTCCGGATGAGCTCCGGGTACGGCATGACGGAGACCGCCCCGACCATCGTCACCTCCTTCATCAAGAAGGACCTGGTCGACCTGGACCGCGAGCAGACCGATGCGCTGCTGGTCAAGGCGGGCCTGCCGATCCTCGGCGTCGACGTCGAGGTGGTGGACGATGACGGCAAGCCGGTGCCGAAGGACGACCAGACGGTCGGCGAGATCGTCGTGCGCGCGCCGTGGACCACCGAACGCTATTTCCGCGATCCCGAGAAGAGCGCCGAGCTGTGGCGCGGCGGCTGGCTGCATACCGGCGACCTTGCCAAGGTCGATGCGCACGGCTACATCACGATCGCGGACCGCATCAAGGACGTGATCCGCAGCGGCGCCGAGATGGTGCCGACCGTGCTGCTGGAAAACCTGATCGCGATGGCCGACTTCGTGCAGGAGGCGACCGTGGTCGGCGTGCCCGATCCGGTCTGGGGCGAACGGCCGATGGCGCTGGTCAGCGTGCGCACCGGCTTCGAGGCCGATGAATACGCGGTCATCGATTTCCTGAAGACCCATGGCGTCGACACCGGCCGCATCACCAAATGGATGCTGCCCAAGCTGGTGGCGATCACGCGCGACATCCCGAAGACCAGCGTCGGCAAGTACAACAAGAAGCGCATCCGCGACGAGCTGGATCGCTTTCTGGCGATCGCGCGGGATGTCAGCGATCGTGCGAGCTGAGGTGGGAGCGGGCTGCGTGGTGTTGATCCTTGCCCGATCCCGATCCCGATTCGGACCCCGAGCCCGATCCTGAGTGCGGATCCAGTTCTGATTTCAATTCCCAATTCCAATGGAGACATCTCGATGACGACCATCAACCCGGTCACCGACCTCACCATGGACGCCGGCGTCGCCGTGCTGACGATCGACTCGCCGCCGGTCAACGCGCTGTCGGCCAATGTTCGCGCGGGCATCCTGGCGGGCGTCCGGCAAGCCGTCGCCGACGACGCGGTCAAGGCCATCGTGCTGATCTGCGCCGGCAAGACCTTTATCGCGGGCGCCGATATCACCGAGTTCGGCAAGCCCCCGACCGGCCCGTCGTTGCCCGAGGTGCAGGCCGCCATCGAGGACGCGCCCAAGCCGGTAATTGCCGCCATCCACGGCACCGCACTCGGCGGCGGACTCGAAGTCGCGCTGGTCTGCCACTATCGCGTGGCGGCGCGTTCCGCCAAGTGCGGCCTGCCCGAGGTCAATCTGGGCCTGCTGCCCGGCGCGGGGGGCACCCAGCGGCTGTCGCGCATCGTCGGCGTCGAGAAGGCGCTGGAAATGGTCACCTCGGGCACCCACGTGCCGGCGCCGGCCGCGGCCGAGATGGGTCTGGTCGATCTGCTGACCGACGACGCCAGCCTGCGCGCCGATGCCATCGCCTTCGCCCGCCGGGTCGTGGCCGAGGCGCGGCCGCTGCGCAAGGTCCGCGATCTCGACGACAAGATCGCCGCCGCGCGCGGGAAGCCGGAGATCTTCGCCGAGTTCCGCCGGGCCAACGCCCGGCGCTTTCGCGGCTTCGATGCGCCGGAATACAACATCCGCTGCATCGAGGCGGCGGTCGAACTGCCGTTCGACGAAGGGCTCAAGCGCGAGCGTGCGATGTTCGTCGAGCTGCTGAACGGCAACCAGTCGGCGGCGCAGCGCTACTACTTCTTCGCCTCGCGTCAGGTCTGGCAGTTGCCCGATATCGGCGCCGATACGCCGCTGCTGCCGGTCAAGCAGGTCGGCATCATCGGGGCCGGCACCATGGGCGGCGGCATTGCGATGAACTTTCTCAATGCCGGCTATCCGGTCACCATCGTCGAGACCTCGCAGCAGGCGCTGGACCGTGGGGTGCGGACCATCCGCGCCAACTACGAGAACACGGCGAAGAAGGGCCGCATCACGGCCGCCGACATCGAGCGCCGCATGGCGCTGCTGACGCCGACGCTGCAGATGGAGCGGCTGGCCGACGCCGATCTGGTGATCGAGGCCGTGTTCGAGAACATGGACGTCAAGAAGGACGTGTTCGGCCGGCTTGACCGCATCGCCAAGCCGGGCGCGATCCTGGCGACCAATACTTCGGCGCTGGACGTCGACGAGATCGCCGCCGCCACGTCGCGGCCTGAGGCGGTGATCGGCCTGCATTTCTTCTCGCCGGCCAATGTGATGAAGCTGCTGGAGGTCGTGCGCGGCGCGAAGACCGCCAAGCCGGTGATCCGCACGTCCATGGAACTGGCCCGCAAGATCGGCAAGATCGCCGCGCTGGTGGGCGTCTGCCCGGGCTTCGTCGGCAACCGGATGCTGGCGCAGCGCCAGCGCGAGGCACAGAAGCTGGTGCTGGAAGGCGCGCTGCCATGGGATGTCGACCGCGTGCTGTACGACTTCGGCTTCCCGATGGGACCGTTCGCGATGAGCGACCTCGCCGGCCTCGACCTCGGCTGGGTCCGGGAGAAGTCGAGCAGCTCGACGCTGCGCGAAATCCTCTGCGAAATGGACCGGCGCGGCCAGAAGACCGGAGCGGGGTACTACGACTACGACGAGAAGCGCAACGCCAGGCCGTCGCCGGTGGTCGAGCAGGTGATCCGCGATTTCGCGGCGAAGCAGGGCCGCACCAGCCGCGTCGTCTCCGAGCAGGAGATCCTGGAGCGCTGCATCTATCCGATGATCAACGAGGGCGCCAAGATCCTGGAGGAAGGCAAGGCGATCCGCGCGTCGGATATCGATGTGATCTGGGTCAACGGCTATGGCTGGCCGGTCTACCGCGGCGGCCCGATGTTCTATGCGGACACCATCGGGCTCGACAAGGTGCTGGAGACGCTGCGGCGCTACGAGGAAAGCTTCGGTGCCGACTTCAAGCCGGCCAGGCTGCTCGAAGACCTGGTGGCGCAGGGTCGCAAGTTTGGCGACCTGAAGTAGGCCCACCAGTTGGGCATTGTGGCCGCCATACGGGGCCGCCATACGGGGCCGCAATGCCGTCGTCCCCGCGAAACGGGGAAGCGGCGGCCCGTATGACCCTGCATTTCGCATCGGCGGAAGGACCAAATCCGCCGTGCGATCTCGGTCGGCCTAGGCCGGCGCGCCGTGCGGCTCGGCCATCGCCACCACGACCTTGCGCGGTCCGCTGAACGGCTCGCGCGCATGCGCGGTCAGCATATTGTCCAGCATCAGCACATCGCCCTGACGCCACGGGAACACGATCTTGTGCGCGTCGAGCACCGCGCGGACGGCGTCCAGTTCGGCGTCCGGAATCGGCGCGCCGTCGCCGTAATAGACATTGCGCGGCAGGTCCTCTTCGCCGACCGTATCGAGCAGCACCTCGCGCATCTCGGGCGCCAGCGCCGACAGATGGAACAGGTGCGCCTGGTTGAACCACACCGGATCGCCGGTATGCGGATGATGGGCGATGCCCTGCACCCGCTGGCGCGTGCGCAGTTCGCCGTCGTCCTTCCATTCGCAGACGATGCCATGCCGCGCGCAGTAGGCCTCGACCTGGGCGCGGTCCTCGGTGTTGAACACCTGCTGCCACGGCACATCCATGCCATTGCCGAAGTTGCGCACATAGCAAAGCCCGCGCGTGGCAAAGCGCTCCCGTGTGCCGGCATCGACCGCACGGTAGATCGCGCGGCTGTCGGCGATCGGCGTTTCGCCGCCCTGTGGCGCCGCGCGCTCGCAATAGAACCAGATCTTCATCGGCCATTCGCGCGTATAGGCCTGCTCGTTGTGCAGCGGGATCGACTGGTGCGCGGGGTATTCGGTCGAGGTATAGACGCCGCCGGTCACCTTGCTGCGCGGCGTGGAGCCGAACTCATAGCTGAGCAGCGGATGGCCGAAGGCGGCGGCGAAGGCGCGAAAGCCCTCGGCGCCGTCGACGGCGAACGAGCGGAACAGCACGCCGCCGGTGGTGCGCAGGTGTTCCTCGATCCGGGCGCGCAGCCGTGGCAGCGCTTCGATCAGCGGCTCGCCTGCACTGGCGGCCTCGATGGTGAAGGGCAGCTCCGCCGCGCGCGGCAACGACGCGGCGGTCAGCGACTCGACGGTAGGCGTGGACAGATCGGTCATGCGGTCCTCATCGGGAGAGCTTGGGCGGGAATGCCTTCGGCGGGAAGGGCTTGGGCGGGAAGCGCTTGGGCGGGAAGGGCTTGGGCGGGAAGGGCTTGGGCGGGAAGGGCTTCGGCGCGAAGGGCGGAAACGGTGTTTCTCCCCTCTCCCGCTTGCGGGAGGGAGTCGGGGCAGAGGGAAGTATCAGCAGCCCCGGTGAGCAGCGCCAAGGCGGCACGATATGGCGCATCGCCGGCGTTCGCTTGGCACGGCAGCGAAGCAACCTCGCAGGCCTGCGCCGGATGCCACGCCCCCGCGGCGGTCGGTAGCGCCGCCCCCGGACCGTGCGGCCGCCAGCGGCCGTCGCCCGACCCCTGCAGCGCGACCTGCTGCCAACGGGGATCGGCGATGCCGGTGCCGGCCGCCTTGGTCAGGGCTTCGCGCGCGGTCCACAGCGCATAGAAGCGATCCAGCCGCAAGGCGGGATGGCAGCCGCACAGCATGGCCTGCTCGTCCGCCGAGAACGCCGATGCGGCCAACGTCAGCGGCTCCACCGGGCGGCATTGCTCGATGTCGACGCCGACCGCCGCGATCGCGGGATCCGTCGCGATGGCGATCAAGCCGATGCCGCCGCTGTGCGAGACATTGAAGCGCGGCGCGCTGTCGATCCCCGGCGGCAAGATCGGTTTGCCCAGCGGATCTGCCTCCAGCGGGACCGCCTGCGGCGCAAGTTCGACAATCGCGCCAAGCAAACAGCGCAACGCGGCGCGTACCGCGGCAAAGCGGGCCCGATCGGCACCGCGACGATAGCCGCGCAGCCGCGCCGCTTCCTGTGGCGACAGGACTGCCAGGTCACCGGGTGCGGGCTCGGCCCTGACGTCGATATCGATCCGCCAGACGCGCACGTCGTAGGACTCGAGCGGCGCGGGCAGCGGCACGGGCGTCGGCTCCATCGATCGCAGCGGCGCTAGCATGCGCTGACCTCCACGGCTGCGCTCCCCGCCGCGGCCGCCGCCGAAACGCCAAGCTGCGTGCCGATCCGCGCAAGCATCGATGCGGCGTGGTCGCGCAGGAAGAAGTGCCCGCCGTCGTACCAGTCCAGCGTGAAGGCGCCCTCCGTTTCGTGGCCCCAGCCGGCGATCGTACCGCCGACGGTGCGGTCGCTGCGCCCGCCGAAGGCATGCAGCGGACAGCGCAGCAACGTCCGCTCGCGATGCCGATAACTCGCGCAGACACGGAAGTCGGCACGCAGCACCGGCAACGTCAACGCCATCATTTCCTCGTGTTCCAGCAATTCCGGCGGCGTGCCGTCGAGCGCGCGCAGATGGTCCATCAGCGCGGCATCGTCCAGCGGTCCGGCGAAGCGGTCGGGGTCGCGCAGACGCGGGGCCGGGCAACCGGAGACCACCAATGCGCAAGCGGGCTCGCCCTCGCCCTGCCAGCGGTGCGCCAGCTCGTAGGCGATCAGCGCCCCCATGCTGTGGCCGAACAGCGCATGGCGGCTGCGCGGCGATTCGGCCAGCAGCCGCTGCTGGCGCAACTCGAGCGCCAGCTGGTCGCACAGCGTATCGAACGATTCGCACAGCGGCTGCCCAATCCGGGTGCCGCGGCCGGGCAGTTCGACCGGCCGGATCGTCAGCCCGGCCGGCGCCGCGCGGCGCCATCCGGCATAGGCCGCGGCGCCCGCGCCCGCATTGGGCAGGCACCACAGCGTGACCGGGCCGGTGGCGGTCATCGCGCCGCGGGCTCGCCCTGCGCTTGCATCGCGGCACGCAGGCTCGCGGGCCGCATATCGGTCCAGTGTGTCTCGATGTACTCCAGGCATTGCTGCCGCTGGCCGCTGAAGCCGACGGCGCGCCAGCCCGCCGGGATCGGACGGTAATCGGGCCAGATCGAATACTGCTCTTCCGGATTGATGACGACCTGGAAGAGCAGGGTGTCGCTGTCGAAGCTCATGGTGTGTCCCTCGTCTGACTGGATGCGTGGCAGTGGCGGCGCCCAAGCGAACGCCCGTGACAACTAGACGGACCGGGACGGCGCGAATTTAGTCGAGAGGGACCCGGCGGGCTCGCGTCGGCGATCGCCGGATTGAATCCAAAATCTAAATATCGCCCGCCCCGGATCGTCACATCGGATATCCCCGCACGAGACGCGGGGTCGGCCGCTGCGTCGGTCGCCGAACTCCCACCGCAAGGGGCATCAGATGACAAGCAGTGCTTTGGAATACGACCTACTCGGCATCGGCTTCGGGCCATCGAATCTGGCGCTGGCCATTGCGATGGAAGAGCGCGCCGGTGCCGCGGCGGCGGCCCGCACCGCGCGGCCGCCGCGCTATGCCTTCATCGAGCGCAAGCCCGATTTCGTCTGGCATGGCGGCATGCTGCTGGACGACACCGACATGCAGATTTCCTTCCTGAAGGATCTGGCGACGCTGCGCAATCCGCGCAGCCCTTATACCTTCATCAACTATCTGCACAGCCGCGGTCGGCTCGAAGCGTTCATCAACCTGAAGACGTTCTTCCCGAGCCGGATCGAGTTCAACGACTATCTGGCGTGGGTCGCGTCGCACTTCGGCGAGCGCTGCCACTATGGGGAGGAGGTGATCGACGTGCTGCCCGAGCCGGCGGACGGCGTGGTGCAGCGCCTGCGCGTCCGCTCGAGGGATGCGGACGGGCGCATCCATGAGCGCCTGACGCGCAATCTGGTGCTGGGCGTCGGCGGCGAGCCGCAGGTGCCCGCGGCCTTCCGTGGCTGGCGCGATGCGCGCGTGGTGCATTCCTCCGGCTATCTGGACCGGATCGCCCAGTATCGCGACGACAATGCGCCGCGGCGGATCGCGGTGGTCGGTGGCGGCCAGAGCGCGGCCGAGGTCTTCATGGACCTGGTCAAGCGCTTCCCGGCCTCGGAGGTCGCGATGGTGTTGCGCGGCGGCGCGCTCAAGCCGTCGGACGACAGCCCGTTCGTCAACGAGATCTTCAGCCCCGGCTTCACCGACTTCATCTATCGGCAACCCGGCGAGCGCCGGCAGCAGATGCTGCAGGAATATCGCAATACCAACTACTCGGTGGTCGACCTCGACCTGATCGAGCGCATCTATCAGCTGCTCTATCAGCAGAAGGTGGTCGGCAATCCGCAGCACCAGCTGCTGCCGGGCAAGGACATCGAGGCGGCCGCGCCGCAGCCGGACGGCATTGCCTGCGTGCTGCGCGACCGTGCCAATGGCGCCGTGCAGCGCCAGCAGTTCGATCTGGTGGTGCTGGCCACCGGCTATCGGCGCCAGGCTCACCAGCGCATGCTTGCGCCGCTGGCCTCGCTGATCGGCGAGGGCTTCCGCGTCGACCGCCACTATCGGCTGCAAACGTCGACGCGTTGCCTGCCGCAGATTTTTCTGCAGGGTTGCTGCGAGGACAGCCACGGCCTCAGCGATACCTTGCTGTCGGTGCTGGCCGTGCGCTCGCACGAAATCGCCGAGGCGGTGCTGGAGAACGAGATG
Organism: Cupriavidus sp. R6-3; assembly: GCF_059772245.1. Classification (NCBI taxonomy): domain Bacteria; kingdom Pseudomonadati; phylum Pseudomonadota; class Betaproteobacteria; order Burkholderiales; family Burkholderiaceae; genus Cupriavidus; species Cupriavidus sp. R6-3. The sequence goes on along the minus strand of NZ_JCBAJO010000004.1, from coordinate 53,619 downwards.
CAGGCGGATCGTGATGCCGTGCGCGTCGCGCGGGACGCCGCCGACGTGCGGCCGCTGGTTGGCACGGCATAGCCGGCCGTGTGGTGTCTGCCGGTTTGCGCCGGCCCTTTCCTGCCGATCTCGGCAAGGCGGCCGGCGCGTTCCGGCCGTCAGCCGTTCAGGACGCTGAGTACGCTGCGGGCGCCGTTTCCAGTCCGTCCCGGTCCGCGGGCAGGTACAGATGCTCGCCAAAGAAGCGTTCGCGCAGCAGCATCACCAGCATGGCCTGCTTGTGCGGGAAATCGAACAGCTTGATCTTCGAGAAGCCGGCCCGATCCAGGTTGGCGATCTGGCGATGGTGGTCCGAGCGCGGCTCGCCGACGATGCGCTGCGTGCGCGGATCGTCCAGGAACTGGAAATGCTGGATGGCGGGGAACCAGGCGGTCAGGAAGGCCTTGCCCCGGAATGCCGGCTCGCCGATCAGCACATGCCAGCCGCGATCGAAGTCGTTGGCGTCATAGAACGGCGCGATGCGGTTTTCCTTGGCCCAATAGACCTCGAAGTAGCCGAACGGCGTGCCATCGATCGACGCGATCAGCGGCAGCATGTGCGGATCGTCGATCAGCCCTTGCAGATAGCACCGATGCTTTTCCTCGTCGCCTTCCTCGTGCCAGAAGTGCGCGACATCCGGATCGTTCATCCAGCGATGCAGGCTGGCAAGGTCGTGCTCGACCGTGGCGGCGTGCAGCGTAAAGGTCCGGCGCAGCCAGGGGATATAGCGGGCGTAGACCGTGCCCGCGGGCTTCGGCGGCCGCACCGGATGGCGCTTCTCACCGGTCATCGCATAGCGCAGCGGATAGGGCGCCTCGGCGCGGCTGCCCAGCCATAGCGGCGCGTATTGCCACAGCATCGCGGCCTCGCAGCGGTCGCCGTCGGCGTGCGGACGCACGACACCGCGCCGATGCAGCAACGCCCGCGTCGGCTGGTGTTCGATGTCGACATCCATTTCGGTGACCGCCCACTGCGTCGTGATCGCCTCGAGCGCCGCGATCGCGGCATCGGCGGACGCGTCGGTATCGGCAAAGGACTCCGCGAGGCGCAGTACCGGGCGCGGTCCCGGGGCAACGGCGAAGCTCGCGAGCGGTTCGTTGCGGCGGGCGTCACGTACCTCGAGCCGCCCGGCTTCCCACGACGATTCCAGGGCGTCGCCGCGCGCCTCGAAGGAGCGAAACCCCTGGAAGGCGGCGGCCGCGCTGCCCGACTGTTCGATCGGCATGATGTTCTCCATGGTGATGGCCGGCAAAGGCGTTCGACCGGTGCTGGAGAGACGGTGGGCGAGGCGGGAAATTTAGCGCGTGGGGCACGCTGTGCCGGCGCCTGCGCCCGTAGGCTATCCGGGGGCCGCCAGACCCATATAGAATGCGAATCATTCGCAAATAGGGATCGACCGCCGCCGGGCGCCAGCCACCATGCATATCCGAACGTTCCGCATCTGGTACCTGATCCACAAATGGACCAGCCTGATCTGCACCGTCTTCCTGCTGTTGCTGTGCCTGACCGGCCTGCCACTGATCTTCGGGCATGAGATCGACCACTGGCTCGGCAATGGCGTCGAGGCGCCGGAGCTGCCGGCCGACGCGCGCCGGGTGCCGGTCGATCGCATCGTCGCCGACGCGCTGGAGCGGCGCCCGGGCACGGCGGTCCGTTTCGTCACCGCCGACGACGAGGAGCCGGTGTGGTTCGTCTCGCTGTCCTCGCGGGAAGCGCCTCGCGAGGGCGGGGCGCTGCTGACCTACGACGCCCGGACCGGCGACCTGCTGCGCGATACGCCGCTGCGGTCCGGCTTCATGCTGATCATGGTGAAGCTGCATACGGACCTGTTCGCCGGGCTGGCCGGCACGCTGTTCCTGGGTTTCATGGGCCTGTTGTTCGTGATCTCGATCGTCTCGGGCATCGTCGTCTATGGCCCGTTGATGAAGAAGCTGCCCTTCGGCACGGTGCGCCGCGAACGGTCGACCCGGCTCAAATGGCTGGACCTGCATAACGTGCTGGGCATGGCCACGCTGTCGTGGGCCTTCGTGGTTGGGCTGACCGGCGTGCTGCTGACGCTGGCCAAGCCGACGTACAGCTTCTGGCAGGCCACCGAGCTGAAGGCGATGGTCGCGCCGTTCGCGGCCACGGACGGCGCGTCGCCCGCCGCGGCCGCGCCGCCGGAAAAGCTGGCCTCGCTCGACGCCGCGATCGCGCTGGCCAAGGCCGAGGAGCCGGACATGACCACCGCCTTCGTCGCCTTCCCCGGCACGCCGCTGGCCGGCAACCACCACTACGCCGTGTTCATGCGCGGCGACGCGCATATCACCTCGCGGCTGATCAAGCCGGTGCTGATCGACGCGCAGACCGGAGCCTTCGCGGCCAAGCGCGAGATGCCCTGGTACGTCGCCGCGCTGCGGATCTCCGGGCCGCTGCATTTCGGCGACTACGGCGCGATGCCGCTGAAGATCCTGTGGGCCATCCTCGATGTCATCACGATCGTGCTGCTCGGCAGCGGCATCTATCTGTGGGTTGGCCGCACGCGTACCACCAATGCGCGGCTGCGCAAGATGGAAGACGAACAGCGCACCGCCGAGCGCGCCGCTCCCGCGGTCGCCGCGGTGAGCCAAACCGGAGCGAGCCGATGAAAACGCCCGGGACGTTTCTGTGGATCTATGGCATGCCGATCGTCCTGGCCATCGCCGGCTGCGTCGGCCTGGCGGCCGCGCTGTTCGCGGACGGGGTATGGGATTGGGTCTCGTGGCTGGCCCTGGGCGCGATGACAGCGGCAGGGCTCTGGTATGCGCTGATCCCGGCCGCCTCGTCCACCGAGCGTGGCGTCAACCGTTCGCCGGCACGGCCTCCAGCCGATCGCGCAGCCCCTCGATAAAGGCCGGCGCCCGCACGATCCCCAGATGGGTCGCCGCGACGCGCTGCGAATAGGCCGGCTGCCGTTCCAGCAAGGCAACCAGCCGTTCCATATCGTCCTCGGCGCGGTCGGCTGCCCACCAGCAGGTCGGCGCCACCTGCAGCGCCTGCAGCGACATGTCGTGACTGAGCTCGCGCAGCCGTTCGGCCGTGGCGAACATCCGTGACAGTTCGTCCGGGCCCGCTTGCTCCGCGCCGCCGGCCAGCGCGAAGGCGCGCCGGATCAGATGCTCGACGAGCTCGGGACCTTGCATCTCCGCCTGTGCCCTCGTCAGCTCGTCCGCAAAGCCGCTGTTTGCCAATTGCGGGAACAGCTGCAACAGATACGCGTGGAGTTCGTCGATCGAGCCACGCTGCCTGACCGGCGCCGTTCCCTGGCGCGGCACCAGGCTGTCCACCAGGCCGAGAAAGGCCACGGTCTCGGCGGCGTCCTCCAGGATCGCAGCCATCCGCGCCGCCAGCGCGCCACCGAGCGACCATCCCAGCAGCCGATAGGGACCCGTGGGCTGCACGGCCCGGATCGCCTTCACATGCAGATGGGCGAGATGTTCGAGCGAGTCGAACGTGTCCACCGGCGGGCACGCAAGCCCATGGACCTTGCAGGCCCCCTCAAGTGCTCGCGCAAGCGGCGTGTAGTCGAACACATTGCCGAAGGATGCGTGCACGCAGAACAGCGGCGGCGTCTCGGCGGCGGACCGATTCAGGGGTACAGGCCGATGCTGCGCCGAGCCCGCGCCGCCGAGCACCTGGCAGAGCGAGGCGATGGTCTGATGTTCCATCAGATGGCGCAGCTCGATGGCCAGACCGGCGCCGGTCGTGGCACGCAGGCGCGTCAGCACCTGCAGGCACAGCAGCGAATGTCCGCCGAGTTCGAAGAAGTTTTCGTGGATGCCGACCTGGTCGACGCCAAGGACTTCTTGCCAGACCTGCGCCAGCAGGGTCTCGATCTCGTTGCGCGGGGCGATGTAGCCTTGCGTCTCCCATACTGGCGCGGGCAAGGCGCGACGATCGAGCTTGCCGTTTGGCGTGACCGGCAGGCGGTCCAGCGCGATGATTTGCGCCGGGACCATGTGGTCGGGAAGTTGGGCCTTCAGTTCGGTCTTTAGCGTGGCGGTATCCGTGCCGTCCAGCACGCAGTAGGCGACCAGCCGGTCCTCATGCACGATCACGGCGGCGTTCTTGACGCCAGCTTGCGATCGCAGCGGATGCGCAACCTCTCCGAGTTCGACCCGGTAGCCGCGGATCTTGACCTGTTCGTCCTGGCGGCCGAGGTATTCGATCCGGCCGTCGGCGTCCTGCCTGACGCGGTCGCCAGTGCGGTACATCCGCTCGCCCTCGGTGAAGGGATCGGGGACGAAGCGCTCGGCGGTCAGCCCTGGGCGACCGAGGTAGCCGCGCGCCAGCTGCGGTCCGGCGATATAGAGTTCGCCGACGATGCCGGTGGGAACCGGGTTCAGGTCGGCGTCAAGCACATAGACGCGGGAGCCCGGCAGCGGCGTGCCGGTCGGCAACTGCCGTTCGGGCAGGGTCACCGCTTCATGCGTCAGCACGCCGACCGTGGCTTCGGTCGGGCCGTAATGGTTGAATAGCCGGCATTGCGGCTTCAGGTCGCGGATCGTCCGAGCCAGTTCGGCCGAGGTAGCCTCGCCCCCAAGAATCAGCGCCTGCTCTGGCAGCACATCGGCGGGTTGGCGGGCCTGCAGTAATCCGCGCAGATGGCTGGGGACGATCTTGAGCACACCGACGCGGTGCCGGGCCATGTAGTCGGCAAAGCGATCCGGATCGAAGCCCCGCTCGCGAGAGATCAGATGCAAGGTGCGGCCGCTGCAGAGGGCGCCGAACAGCACGGTATGGCCGAGGTCGGCGGCGGTGGTGGAGACCATCGCCATCGAGGCATCGGCAGGCAACTGCAGCCGGTGCAGCACGCCGGAGACGTAATGCGCGAGCGCGTCGTGGCTGACCACCACGCCCTTCGGCGTGCCGGTGGAGCCGGAGGTGTAGATCAGATAAGCGGCTTGCCCCGGAAGCAACGAGACGGAAGGCGCATCGTCGACCGGCGTCACGGACGTCGGATCGATGCAATCGAAGCCGGGCACCGACGTTCCATCGATGGAATCGAAGCCCGGTACCGAGCCGACCACAACGCCCGCACCAGCGTCACCTAGCAGCTGGCGCAAGCGCTCGGCTGGCTGCGCCGGGTCGAGCGGCACGCAAACCGCGCCGGCCTTCAGGATGCCAAGCAGCCCGGTCACGAACCCTGGCGAGCGTCCGACACAAAGCCCAACCCGCATCTCCCGTCCAATGCCGCGTTCGGCCAGCGCCGCCGCGATGCCATTGGCAATTCGATCGGTCTCGCCCCGAGTCAGCGTCTGATCCTCATATCGCAGCGCGACAGCCGGAGCATCCTCCACGACGCTACGCCGCCATGCCGTCAGCACATCGACCGGCCTGGAGGCCCCCGCCTCACCGATCAGCCGTCCTTCGCCCCTTTCTTCGTCCCCGCCATTCAGCACGAACTCGCCAACACGAAGCCCCAACCCCGCCGCCATCTGCTCGAGGACGCCAAGGTAGTGCGCCAGCATCCGTTCAACCGTACGATGGTCGAAAAGATCGCACGCATATCCCATGGCCCCGAACACCGCGCCGGTCTGGTCCTCCTGCGTATCGAGGGACAGGTCCACCTTGGTCGAGCGGACCGATCGCTCCACCGGTTCCAGCTGCAATCCCGGAAGCCGTTGCGCGATGCTGCGGTCGCGCCGTTGGTGGTTCAGCATCACCTGGAACAGCGGGTTGCGCGACGGGTCGCGTTCGGGCTGCAATGCCTCGACCAACTGCTCGAAGGGCAATTCCTGATGTGCCTGCGCTTGCAGCACGGACTCGCGAGCGCGGGCGAGCACAGCGTCAAACGCCATGCCGCCGTCGATTTCGGTGCGCAAGACCTGCGTGTTGACGAAGAAGCCGACCACGCCCTCGGTATCGACGCGATTGCGATTGGCCACGGGGACGCCGACGCGCAGATCGCACTGACCGGTGTAGCGGTAGAGCAGCACCTGGAAGGCGGCCAGCAGCACGGTAAAGAGCGTGGTGTCCGCACTGCGGGCCAGCGTACGCAGCTTCGACGACAGTTCGGCGTCGAGCGAAAACGAAACCGCACCGCCGCGGTGGCTTGGCACCGCAGGACGCGGCCGGTCGGTCGGCAGTTCCAGCACCACGGTGCCATCGTCGGCCAGATGCGACTTCCAATAGCGCAGTTGCCGCTCGAGTTCACCGGCCTCCAGCCACTGCTTCTGCCACGCCGCATAGTCGGCGTACTGAATCGGCAGCGGAGCCAGCTGCGCCGGCTGGCCGCTGACGAAGCCCGCATAAAGCCGCGCGAACTCGTCGATGATGACGTTCATCGACCAGCCGTCGGAGACGATATGGTGCATGGTGACCAACAGGATGTGGTCGTCGTCGGCCAAGCGCAGCAGGCGCACGCGCAGCAGCGGTCCTTGTTCGAGGTCGAACGGCGCCTGGGCCTCGGCGTCGACCATCGATTGCACAACAGCGTCGCGCTGTGCCGGATCGGTGTCGCGCAGATCGCTGATGGCGACGGGAAGGGGAGCAGGCGCGTGAATGCGCTGCACCGCCTGCTCGCCCTCCTGATGGAAGGTGGTGCGCAGGCTTTCGTGCCGCTCCACCAGCGCATCGAAGGTTCGCTGCAGCGCCGATCGATCGAGGTTGCCGCGCAGGCGTACCGCTCTTGGGATGTTGTACGCGGCGCTATTGCGGTTCCATTGCCACAGGAACCATAGCCGTTGCTGGGACCAGGACAACGGGATCGCGGCGCTGCGATCGGCCCGGGCCGGAGTGCGATCCGCCGTCGCTGACGAAGACGAAGACGAGGCGCCGTTCTGATTCGTCGCGATCGCCCGCGCAAGGTCGCCCAGTACCGGGTTGGCAAACACCTGCTTGGGCAACAGCTTGTGACCGGCCTTCTTCAGGCGGGCGATCAGCTTCAGCGACAGGATTGAATCGCCACCAAGCTCGAAGAAATTGTCGGTGGCGCCGACGCGCTCGACGCCAAGGACTTCTTGCCAGACCTGCGCGAGCAGGGTTTCGATCTCGTTGCGCGGGGCGACGTAGCCTTGCGTCTCCCATACTGGCGCGGGCAGGGCGCGACGATCGAGCTTGCCGTTTGGCGTGACCGGCAGACGGTCCAGCGCGATCAGTTGCGCCGGGACCATGTGGTCGGGAAGTTGGGCCTTGAGCTGGGCTTTCAGTGTGACGGTATCCGTGCCGTTCAGCACGCAGTAGGCGACCAGCCGGTCCTCGTGGACGATCACGGCCGCGTCCTTGACACCGGCTTGCGATCGCAGCAGATGCGCGATCTCACCGAGTTCGATCCGGTAGCCGCGGATCTTGACCTGTTCGTCCTGGCGGCCGAGGTATTCGATCCGGCCGTCGGCGTCCTGCCTGACGCGGTCGCCGGTGCGGTACATCCTTGCCCCGTCGTTGAAGGGATCGGGGACGAAGCGCTCGGCGGTCAGTCCCGGGCGACCGAGGTAGCCCCGGGCCAGCTGCGGTCCGGCGATATAGAGTTCGCCGACGATGCCGGCCGGCACCGGGTTCAAGTCGGGGTCCAGTACATAGACGCGGGAGCCAGGCAACGGCGTGCCGGTCGGCAACTGCCGTTCGGGCAGGGTCACCGCTTCGTGCGTCAGCACGCCGACCGTGGTTTCCGTCGGCCCGTAGTGGTTGAACAGCCGGCAGTACGGCTTCAGGTCGCGGATCGTCCGAGCCAGTTCGGCGGAGGTCGCTTCCCCGCCAAGAATCAGCGCCTGCTCGGGCAGCACGTCCGCGGGTTGCCGCGCTTGGAGCAATCCGCGCAGATGGCTCGGGACGATCTTGAGCACACCGACGCGGTGCCGGGCAATGTACTCGGCGAAACGATCGGGATCGAAGCCCCGCTCGCGCGAAATCAGATGCAAGGTGCGGCCGCTGCAGAGGGCGCCGAACAGCACGGTATGGCCGAGGTCGGCGGCGGTGGTGGAGACCATCGCCATCGAGGCATCCGCAGGCAACTGCAGCCGGTGCAGCACGCCGGAGACGTAATGCGCGAGCGCGTCGTGGCTGACCACCACACCCTTCGGGGTGCCGGTGGAGCCGGAGGTATAGATCAGGTACGCGGCTTGGCCGGGAAGCAGCGAAATAGAAGGCGCATCGCTGATCGGCGCCACCGAGGCCGGATCGATGCAATCGAACCCCGGCCCGAAGCCCGGCCCGAACCCCGGTCCAAACTCCGGCACCGAGCTCGGCCCCGAGCCCACGACAACACTGGCTCCAGCGTCGTCCAATAGCTGGCGCAAGCGCTCGACCGGCTGTGCCGGATCGAGCGGCACGCAAACCGCCCCGGCCTTCAGGATGCCAAGCAGCCCGGTGACGAACCCCGGCGAGCGTTCGACACAAAGCCCAACCCGCATCTCGCGTCCAATGCCGCGTTCGGCCAGCGCGGCCGCGATCCCATTGGCGATCCGATCGGTCTCCTCGCGCGTCAGCGTCTGATCCTCATATCGCAACGCCGTCGCGGAAGGATCGGCCTCGACGCCGCGCCGCCAGGCAGCCAGGACATCCGGCAGCGCTCCGTCGACGGTTTCGGCAACCAGCACGCCCCCGTCCCCGGCGATGCCGATTTGCCCGAGCCGTTGGTCGGGGTCGGCCAGCATACGTGCCAGCGCCTGTTCCATCCGGCCCAGCAACGCCGTGACGTCCCGGTCGGCGAAGCGGTCGCGCTGGTACGCGAGCGTCAGATGCAGGCGCTCGTCCATCGCCGCGATCAGGCTCAGCGGATAGTTATTGCGGCCGCTGATGACAAATTCAGCGCCTGCCTCCTTGACGGCGGCGCCCAGCAGGCGGATGTCGATCTCGCCCTGCCGCTGTTTCAGCGCGGCGTCGACCGGATAGTTCTCGAACACCACGATGCTGTCGAACAACGCGCCGCCTTCGCCCGGGCGTGCCAGCCGCTGGATGTCCGGCAGCGGCATATGTTCGTGCTGCTGGTTCTCCACGGCCTGTTGCTGGATGGCGCGCCACCATTGCCGGATCGGCAGGTCGCTCGGCAGTCGCACACGCAGGGAAACCGTGTTGATGAACAGTCCGACCATCGATTCGATGCCGGAGAAATCGCCGGAGCGGCCCGACACCGTGGTGCCGAACACCACGTCGTCGCCGCCGCCATGCCGTGCCAGTGTCCAGGCCCACAGCCCTTGCACCAGCGTATTGACGGTGACGCCTGCCTGCCGCGCCAGCGTGCGCGCGGCTTCGCTGAGGGTGGGCGACAGCGACAGCTTCTGCTCCGCATAGCCGGATCGCCCGACCTCCGGCGCACTGGCCGGCAGGGGCGTCGGCACTTCCACATCCGCCAGTGCCTGCTGCCAGTAGCTGGCCGACGCCACCTTGTCGCGCTGGCCCAGCCACTGCAGATAGGCGCTGAAGGGACGCGGCGCCGTGGCGGGCAGCGGCTGGCCGCGGCGCAGCGCCAGATACGACTGCAGGACATCGCTCAGCACCATGCCAACGCTCCAGCCGTCCATCGCGACATGATGGAAGGACCAGGCCAGCCACCAGCGCCGCGCCTCCACCTGGACCAGGCAGAGCCGAAGATCGGCGGCGCGGCGGAAGGGGAATCCGTCCTGCCGCTGCGCTCTGAGCCTGGCTTCGAGTTGCCGGCGCTGTTCGTCCGGCGGCATGCCGCGCCAATCGATCTGTTCCAGTTGAACGGGCCGCCGCTTGTACGCGATCTGCAGCGGCACGTCGCTCTCGCCCCAGATAAAGTCGCTGCGCAGGGCCTGATGCCGGTCGGCGGTCCATTGCCAGGCGCGGACGAAGTCGTCGATCGCCAGCTCGCCGCGAATGTCGAAGACGCGCTGATAGTGATAGGGGTCGCCGTCGCCGCGTTCCAGTGCGTGGAACAGGACGCCCTGCTGCAAGGCGGTCAGTGCCGCAATGCTCTCGATGTCCTGTTTGCGTCGTTCGGTGGCAGTCGTCATGGTGATCGGATTCAAAGGCAGCAAGCGGTATGGAACTCGTTTCAGAGCTCGCTTTTGGGAGCACGGTTTAGAGCACGTTATCGAGCAGCGCGTCGAGCGCGTCCTGGTCGATCTGGACATTGACCAGGTCGGATGGCGTCATGCCGTGGTTGTCGTGACAGAGACAGTGCTCGATGACGGCTTCCAGTTCGCGATGGAGCGCATCGCCCAGGCGCTCGATGGTGGCGGGCTCGAACTGTTTGCAGCTGTAGCCCAGTTTCAGCACCAGCTCGGCGCCGAATACCTGGCCATTGATGGTCAGCGCGTTGCCGAGCGGGGCCTGGGCATCGCGGCTGGCCCCGCTCGGTTCGTCGGCCATGGCGAAGTCGGCGTCCTCGCCCGCGGTCTGGTCGAATTGCCCCAGATAGTTGAACGTGATGCGCGGCTCGGCGCGGCGGGCCAGCTCCGACCGGATCTCGGCGGGGCCCAGATGACGCAGCAGGCCATAGCCGATGCCGTTGTCGGGGATCGCGCGCAAGGTCTCCTTGACCTGCTTGATGGTGTCGCCGATATCCGGCGCGACGGGCAGCACCACGGGGAACACCGTGGTGAACCAGCCCACCGTGCGGCTGATGTCGACCGAATCGGAAAGCGCTTCCCGTCCATGTCCTTCCAGTTGGATGGCGACCTGCGGCCGTTGCGTCCATGTGCCAACGGCACGCGCGACGGCGGTCAGCAGCAGGTCGTTGATCCGGGTGCGATAGGCGCCGTGCGCTTGTTGCAACAGTTGCGTGGTTCGCGCCGCGTCCAGGCGGATCGTGTGCTGGCGCCCGTCGATGGCGAGCGCCGGTTCGTCGTGATCGGGTTCCAGCGCCGGCACGTCGGGCTGCGATAGCCAGTAGTCCGCCTGCTGCCGCATGGCGTCGCCATTGGCGTGCGCCGCCAAGGTCTGCGCCCAGGTCTTGTACGACGCGGTCTTGGGCACAAGGACGATGGCTTCACCTTGCCGTGCGAGGCGATACGCCTGCTGCAGGTCTTCCATCAGGATCCGCCATGACACCCCATCGACCACCAGATGGTGCACGGCGAGCAGCAGCCGCTCGCTGCCGTCGGGCAGTCGCAGGTGCAGCGCGCGCAGCAACGGGCCCCGTTCGAGGTCCAGGCTTCGTTGCGCATCGCTGCAACGGTCCGTGATGGTGGCGAAGTTGGCCACATCCTCGTGCCACAGCAGGTCATGAGCGTCGTGCTCGGCGTAATGCTGTTGCCATTGGCCGTCGCACTGTCGATAGCGCAGGCGCAAGGCATCGTGATGGGCGACGAGGGCCTGAAGCGCCTGGCGTAGCGCTGCCTGGTCGATCGGCGCATGAGGCTTCAGCAGTACCGACTGGTTCCAATGATGGCGATTCGGCATCGGCGTCTCGAAGAACCATCGTTGAATCGGCAGCAGCGGCACTTCGCCCGTGGGTTTGTCTTCGACGGGCCGTTCCGTGTCCTCGCGCGTCGCCGCCCGGGCCAGCGCCTGCACGGTCTGATGCAGGAACAGGTCCTTGGGCGTGAAGCGCAGGCCAAGGCGTCGCGCCTTGCTGACGGCCTGGATCGACAGGATCGAGTCGCCGCCGAGCTCGAAGAAGTTGTCGGTGATGCCGACTCGCTCTACGCCAAGGACCTCCTGCCAGACCTGAGTCAGCTTGGCCTCGACCTCGTTGCTCGCGGCGACGTAGCCCTGCACCTCCCACACCGGCTCCGGAAGCGCCCGGCGGTCGAGCTTGCCGTTCGGGGTGACCGGCAGCTGGGTCAGCGGCATGATCTGCGCCGGCACCATGTAGGGCGGCAGGACGTTCTCGAGATATGCCCGGAGCCGCGCCGGGACCTCCACCTCGCCGTGGTCTGGCACAACGTAAGCGACCAGCTGTTTGCCACTTGGACCATCGTGGGCCACGACCACCGCTTCCCGCACGGTGGCGTGGGCGCGCAGGCGCGCCTCGATCTCGCCGAGTTCGATGCGATAGCCGCGGATCTTGACCTGATGGTCGAGCCGGCCGACGTATTCGATGCTGCCGTCGCGGCAGCGCCGGACCAGATCGCCGGTGCGGTACATGCGCGCGCCGGCGGTGAACGGGTCCGGGATGAAGCGTTCGGCGGTCAGTCCCGGTTTGCCGACATAGCCGCGCGCCAGGCCGTGGCCGCCGATATACAACTCGCCGGCCACGCCTACCGGCACCGGATTCAGGTCCGCGTCCAGCACGTAGGCGGTGCGCTCGCCCACCGGTGTGCCGATCGGCACGTACGCGCTCGGGCAGTCGGTGTCGCGCTGCCCGACCCAGGCCAGCGGCGTGACCACGGCCTCGGTCGGTCCGTAGCCGTTGATCAGCGTGCCGGCCTGGAATTTCTGCTTGATGCGCGCGAAGGCCTCGCGCGACATCGCTTCGCCGCCGAAGGAAAGCAGGCGCAGCGGCACCGGTTCGGTGGCCGCCTCGGCCAGTCGCAGCAGGTACGCAGGCGGGAAGCCGGCATTGGTGACGCCTTCGCGCGCGATCACTTCGAGGGTCTGCTCGGCGCTCCACAGGGCGTCGTCGCGCAGCACCAGCTGGGCGCCGGCGATCAGCGGTACCAGCCAGCGTTCGTGGGCCCCGTCGAAGTTGAAGGACAGGAAGTGCAGCTCCCGGTCATCCGGTCCCATGCCGTATTGCTCGACGGTGGCGTGGCAGTGCATCGCCAGCGGTCCGTGTTCGACGGCGACGCCCTTGGGCGTGCCGGTGGAGCCGGAGGTGTAGATCAGATAGGCCAGTTGACGGGGATCGACCGCGGGCAGTTGCACCGGCGCCGGCTCGTCAATGTGCTCCATGACGATGACCGGCAGGGTGGTATCGATGCGGCCGGCCAGCGCTTGCGAGGTCAGAACGAGCTTGACGCCGGCGTCCTGCAGCAACTGCTCGATACGCGCAGCCGGCAGTTCGGCGTCCAGCGGCAGATAAGCGGCGCCGGCCTTCAGCGTGGCCAGCAACCGCACGATCAGGTCTGGGCTGCGGTCGAGCACCACGCCAACGACGGTTTCCGGGCCCGCACTGGCTGCATGCAGGGCGTAGGCAAGACGTGTGGCGCTGGCATCGAGTTCGCCGTAGCTGACCGCGCGCTGTCCGCAACGCAGCGCAATGGCATCAGGGCGCTGTGCCGCCTGACGCGCGATGGCGACGTGGACGGGATCCGCAGCCGAGTAGCGGCGATCGGTGACATTCCAGTCGGTCAACTGCTGTCGCTCGTCCGCAAGCAGCAGCGGGATGGAAGCGATCGCGATGGCCGGCTCGTCCGCCACGGCGCGCAACACGCCGACATAGTGCCGTTGCAAACGCTCGACCGTATCGGGCTCGAACAGATCGGCGGCATAGCCGAACACGCCGCTGAGGGCGCCATGCTCGTCCTCCTGCGTATCGAGCGCCAGATCGACCTTGGCCGCGTTGGCGGTACGCTCGACTTTCTCCAGCACCAGACCGGGCAGGCGATCCAGCGCGCGCAGGTCGCGCCGCTGATGGTTCAGCATGACCTGGAACAAGGGGTTGTGCGACAGGTTTCGCTCGGGCTGCAGCGCCTCGACCAACTGCTCGAACGGCAGTTCCTGATGCGCCTGCGCTTGCAGCACGGACTCGCGAGCGCGGGCGAGCACCGCGTCAAACGCCATGCTGCCGTCGATTTCCGTGCGAAGGACCTGCGTGTTGACGATGAAGCCGACCACGCCCTCGGTCTCGACGCGATTGCGATTGGCCACGGGGACGCCGACGCGCAGGTCGCGCTGACCGGTGTAGCGGTAGAGCAGGACCTGGAAGGCGGCCAGCAGTACGGTAAAGACGGTGGTGTCCGCACTGCGGGCCAGCGTACGGAGCTTCGACGACAGTTCGGCGTCGAGCGAAAACGAAACCGCGCCGCCGCGATGGCTTGGCACCGCAGGACGCGGCCGGTCGGTCGGCAGTTCCAGCACCACGGTGCCATCGTCGGCCAGATGCGACTTCCAGTAGCTTAGTTGCCGCTCCAGTTCGCCGGCCTCGAGCCACTGCTTCTGCCACGCCGCATAGTCGGCGTACTGGATCGGCAGCGGCGCCAACTGCGCCGGCTGGCCGCTGACGAAGCCCGCATAGAGCCGCGCGAACTCGTCGATCACCACGTTCATGGACCAGCCGTCGGAGACGATATGGTGCATGGTGACCAGCAGGATATGGTCGTCGTCGGCCAATCGCAGCAGGCGCACGCGCAGCAGCGGTCCTTGTTCGAGGTCGAACGGCGCCTGGGCCTCGGCGTCGACCTGCGATTGCACAGCAGCGTCGCGCTGTGCCGGATCTGTGTCGCGCAGATCGGTGATGGCGATCGGCAGGGGCTGAGGCGCGTGAATCCGTTGCACCGCCTGCTCGCCCTCCTGATGGAAGGTGGTGCGCAGGCTTTCGTGCCGCTCCACCAGCGCATAGAAGGTCCGCTGCAGTGACGACCGATCGAGCGCGCCGCGTAGTCGCACGGCGCGCGGAATGTTGTACAGGCCGCTGTCCCGCTCGAGCTGCCACAGGAACCATAGCCGCTGCTGCGCATACGACGACGCGGCCTCGCTGCGTCCACGCGCCGCGATCGGCAGTCGGCCGAAATCCATGCCGCGGGCCTTCAGTTCGGCAATGAATCGCTGCTGCCCCTCGGGCGACAGACTGGCGAACCGTTGTGCGAGGCGGAGTTTGTCAACGCTCATGCTTCTGTCTCCAGCGTGTCCAGCCACGCGTCCATGTCGGCCCAGCCTTCGGCTTCGGCCGCCTTCTCTTGCTTGTTCTGAAGGCCATTCGACGATTCGATGCTGGCTGCCATTTCGGCGAGCGTCGACGATTCGAAGTAGACGCGTAGCGGGACCGGCGCCGACAGTCGGGCGTTGACCAATGCCGCCAGCCGCGTGACCAGCAGCGAATGGCCGCCCAAGTCGAAGAAGTTGTCGTGGATGCCGACCTGCTCGACGCCGAGCACGTCTTGCCAGACCTGCGCGAGCAGGGTCTCGATCTCGTTGCGCGGGGCGACGTAGCCTTGCGTCTCCCATACTGGCGCGGGGAGGGCGCGACGATCGAGCTTGCCGTTTGGCGTGACCGGCAGGCGGTCCAGCGCGATGATTTGCGCCGGGACCATGTGGTCGGGCAGCTGGGCCTTGAGCTGCGTTTTCAGTGTCGCGGTATCCGTGCCGTCCAGCACGCAATAGGCGACCAGACGGTCCTCATGGACGATCACGGCGGCGTCCTTGACGCCAGCTTGCGACCGCAGCAGATGCGCAACCTCTCCGAGTTCGACCCGGTAGCCGCGGATCTTGACCTGTTCGTCCTGGCGGCCAAGGTATTCGATTCGGCCTGCCGCATCCTGCCTGACGCGGTCGCCAGTGCGGTACATCCGCTCGCCCTCGGTGAAGGGATCGGGGACGAAGCGCTCGGCGGTCAGCCCTGGGCGACCGAGGTAGCCGCGCGCCAGCTGCGGTCCGGCGATATAGAGTTCGCCGACGATGCCGGCGGGAACCGGGTTCAGGTCGGCGTCAAGCACATAGACGCGGGAGCCAGGCAACGGCGTGCCGGTCGGCAACTGCCGTTCGGGCAGGGCCACCGCTTCATGCGTCAGCACGCCGACCGTGGTTTCGGTCGGGCCGTAGTGATTGAACAGCCGACAGTGCGGCTTCAGGCCGCGGATCGTCCGAGCCAGTTCGGCCGAGGTAGCCTCGCCGCCAAGAATCAGCGCCTGCTCGGGCAGGACGTCAGCGGGTTGGCGGGCCTG
Source organism: Cupriavidus sp. R6-3 (assembly GCF_059772245.1). Classification (NCBI taxonomy): domain Bacteria; kingdom Pseudomonadati; phylum Pseudomonadota; class Betaproteobacteria; order Burkholderiales; family Burkholderiaceae; genus Cupriavidus; species Cupriavidus sp. R6-3. The sequence goes on along the minus strand of NZ_JCBAJO010000004.1, from coordinate 37,900 downwards.
CAGCAATCCGCGCAGATGGCTGGGTACGATCTTGAGCACGCCGACGCGGTGCCGCGACATGTACTCGGCGAAACGATCGGGATCGAAGCCCCGCTCGCGCGAAATCAGATGCAAGGTGCGGCCGCTGCAGAGGGCGCCGAACAGCACGGTATGGCCGAGGTCGGCGGCGGTAGTCGAGACCATCGCCATCGAGGCATCGGCAGGCAACTGCAGCCGGTGCAGCACGCCGGAGACGTAATGCGCGAGCGCGTCGTGGCTGACCACCACACCCTTCGGGGTGCCGGTGGAGCCGGAGGTGTAGATCAGGTAAGCGGCCTGGCCGGGAAGTAGAGAGACCGAAGGCGCATCGCTGACCGGCGTCACCGAGGCCGGATCGATGCAATCGAACCCCGGCCCGAACTCCGGCACGGAGCCCGGCCCCGAGCCCACGACAACACTGGCTCCAGCGTCGTCCAATAGCTGGCGCAAGCGCTCGGCTGGCTGCGCCGGATCGAGCGGCACGCAAACTGCCCCGGCCTTCAGGATGCCAAGCAAGCCTGTAACGAACCCCAGCGAGCGCTCGACACAAAGTCCGACCCGCGTCTCCCGCCCAATGCCGCGTTCGGCCAGCGCCGCCGCAATGCCGTTGGCGATCCGATCGGTCTCGCCCCGAGTCAGCGTCTGATCCTCATATTGCAACGCGACGGCTGCGGGCCCGGCGGCGACATTGCGCTGCCAGGCGGTCAGCACATCGGCTGCGCGAGTACCCAGCGGCTCGCCGGCCAGCCTTCCGTCCTCCTCGCCGGCAAACCGCAATTCACCGACACGAGCATGCGGCGCCGCGACGATCCGCTGGAGCACGGCTACATAATGCCGCTGCAATTGCTGGGCGGTCGCCGTCGAGAAGAGATCGCACTGGTAGCTGCAACCGATTTCGAGGGTGGCACCGGCCGAGATCACCAGCGTCAGCGGATAGTTGGTAGTCGCCGCATGGCTGACCTCGCCGAGCTTCAGGCCGTTCTGCTCGCGCTGGCGCAGTGCCGCATCGACCGGGTAGTTCTCGAACACCAGGATCGAGTCGAACAGCGCCTGCCCGCCTTGACCGGCCCAGCGCTGGATCTCGTACAGCGGCACATGTTCGTGCTCGCGCAGCGCCAGGTTCTCGGCTTGCAGCGCCTGCAGCCAGTCGGCGACGGCCTGGTCCGGCGACGGTGCCTGGATCACCGGCAAGGTATTGATGAACAGGCCGAGCATCGCCTCGGCGCCCGGCAAGGCCGCCGGCCGACCGGCGACCGTGGCGCCGAAGGCGACGGCACGCCGACCGGTATAGCGCTGCAGCACGATGACCCAGGCCGCCTGCAACAGCGTGTTCACCGTCAGATGCTGGCTGGCGGCGCTGCGTTGAAGGCGCGCGAGGGCGTCGGCATCGAGGCTGGTGCGGCAGGTCGCGTGGCCGGTGCCGGCATCCGGCGCCGGAAGAGCCGAGGCCAGCCGGGTCGGCTCGTCGAGCGCGTGCAGCCGCTCGCGCCAGAACGACTCGCTGGCGGTGACATCGTGGGTCTGCAGCCAGGCGATGTGGTCGCGATAGCGCGAGGCGGGCGCCTCGACCGGCTGGCCGTGGTAGCGCTGCAGGACTTCGCCGATCAGGCGGGCGGTGCTCCAGCCATCGAGCAGCAGATGGTGGCTGGTCCAGATCATGCGGTAGCGGTTCGCGCCCAGGCGGAGCAGGCGCACGCGCATCAGCGGGGCGGTGTCGAGCGCGAAGGCCAGTTTGCGTTCTTCGAGCGCAACGTCCTCGCACGCCGACTCGCTCCAGTCGCGTTCCGCATCGATGCGAACCGGCGAAGGCACCTGCCGATAGACCGCCTGCATCGCCTGCCCGTCGATCCAGACAAAGCCGGTCCGCAGGATCTCATGCCGCGCCACCGTCTCGTCCCAGGCCGAGCGGAAGCGGTCGGCATCGAGGCCATCGAGCGTGATGGCGAGCTGGTTGACGTACAGCCCGGCCTCCGGCGCGTAGAGCGAGTGGAACAGCATGCCATGCTGCATCGGCGTGAGCGGATACAGGTCCTCGATCTGGCCGCCGTCGAGGCGATCGAGCTGGTCCTGGGTCAAGCCCGCGAGCGGCACATCGGACGGCGTCAGCGCGCCCGGAGGCACGCCGATGCAATGGTCGATGGTGGTCTCCAACGCCTGCCGGTAGGCGTCCACCAGCGAGGCGATGGTGTCGTGGCGGTAGCGGGCGGTGCTGAACGTGACGCCCAACAACAGCACGCCGCCGCTGACCTGGCCGTTGATCGTGATCCAGTTGCCAAGCGGCGCGTCGGGGGAGACGGGCTGCCCCGGAGACTCTGTGGCGCGATCGAACAGGGCCGCTTCGTCGATATTGGCGTCAAGCTGGCCGAGATAGTTGAACGTAATGCGAGGTGAGCGGAGCGCGGCAAGTTCGTCTCGGATCGCCTGCGGTCCGAGATGCCGCAGCAAGCCATGGCCGATGCCGTGATGCGGGATGCCGCGCAACGTCTCCTTGACGGCCTTGATGCTGCTGCCGGTGTCGCCGAGCACTGGCAGGACGACGGGGAACAGGCTGGTGAACCAGCCGACGGTGCGGCTGATATCCACGTTCTCGAACAACGCCTCGCGGCCGTGCCCTTCCAGGAAGATGGCGGCTCGGTCCACGCCGGCCCAATCGCCGACGGCTCGTGCGAGCGCGCTGAGCAGCAGGTCGTTGATCTGCGTGCGATACGCCACAGGCGCTTGCTTGAGCAGCCGCTGCGTCTGCGCCGGCGACAGCTGCAGGGTCAGCGTGGTGGCGTCGGCGATGCGATCGTTCTCCACGGCGCGATCGCAAGGCAGTTCCGGCCCTTGTTGGGTGCGCCAGTAGTCCGCCTGCCGGATCAGATCGTCCGAGTTCGCGTGCTGGACCAATGCCTGCGACCAGGCCTTGTACGACGCCGTCTTGGGCGGAAGGGCGATCGACCGGCCGTCCCGCGCAAGGCGATACGCCTGCTGCAGGTCTTCCAGCAGGACGCGCCATGACACGCCGTCGATCACCAGATGGTGTACCGCGAGCAGAAGGCGCTCACTGCCGTCCGGCAGCCGCAGATGCAGCGCACGAAGCAACGGACCGTGTTGTAGATCGAGGCTTTGTTGCGCGCGGGTGCAGTGTTCGTCCATGGCCTCCAGACCAGCGACATCTGCTTGCCACAGCAACTCGTCTTCTGCCGGCTCGGCGTAGTGCTGGCGCCATTCGCCCTTGGTCTGCCGGAACCGTAGCCGCAGGGCGTCGTGATGGTGGACCACCGCCAGCAGCGCCTGCCGCAGTGCGTCGTGGTCGAGCGGCGACCTCGGACGCAGCAGCACGGATTGGTTCCAATGGTGGCGCCGGGGCATCGGCGTCTCGAAGAACGCCTGTTGGATCGGCAGCAGCGGCACCTCGCCGGTTGGCGTGTCCTCGACGGCATGGCGGTCTTCGTCGCGGCTGGCGACCTGGGCCAGGGCCTGCACGGTCTGATGCAGGAACAGGTCCTTCGGTGTAAAGCGCAGGCCAAGGCGACGCGCCCGGCTGACCGCCTGGATCGACAGGATCGAGTCGCCGCCGAGCTCGAAGAAGTTGTCCGCGATGCCGACTCGCTCGACACCAAGAACCTCCTGCCAGACCTGGGCGATCCGCGTTTCGATGTCGTTGCGCGGCGCGACATAGCTCTTCGCTTCCCATACCGGATCGGGCAGCGCGCGACGATCCAGCTTGCCGTTCGTCGTGACCGGCAGCCGATCCAGCACGATGATGTGCGCCGGGACCATATAGGCTGGCAGGCAGCCTTCGAGATAGGCGCGAAGCTCGGCGGAGAGATCGGAGGCGTTCTGGCGCGCGACGATATACGCGACCAGCTGTTTCCCGCCTTGGCCATCGTGCGCAAGGACGACGGCCTCCCGGGCCGCGGCATGCGCGCGCAGGCGCGCTTCGATCTCGCCGAGTTCGATGCGATAGCCGCGGATCTTGACCTGATGGTCCAGGCGCCCCACGTAATCGATGCTGCCGTCGCGGCAGCGCCGGACCAGATCGCCGGTGCGGTACATGCGGGCGCCGGCGGTGAAGGGGTCGGGGACAAAACGCTCCGCGGTCAATCCCGGTCGGCCGACGTAGCCACGCGCGAGACCCAGGCCGCCGATATAGAGCTCGCCTGCCACGCCTACCGGCACCGGGTTCAGGTCCGCGTCCAGCACGTAGGCGGTGCGGTCGCCCACCGGTGTGCCGATCGGCACGTACGCGCTCGCGCAGTCGGTGTCGCGCTGCCCGACCCAGGCCAGCGGCGTGACCACGGCCTCGGTCGGTCCATAGCCGTTGATCAGTGTACGGGCCTGGAACTTCTGCTTGATGCGCGCGAAGGCCTCGCGCGACATCGCTTCGCCGCCGAAGGACAGCAGGCGCAGTGGCACCGGTTCGGTCGCCGCCTCGGCCAGTCGCAGCAGATAGGCCGGCGGGAAGCCGGCATTGGTGACGCCTTCGCGCGCGATCACTTCGAGGGTCTGCTCGGCGCTCCACAGGGTGTCGTCGCGCAGCACCAACTGGGCGCCGGCGATCAGCGGTACCAGCCAGCGTTCGTGGGCCCCATCGAAGTTGAAGGACAGGAAGTGCAGCTCCCGGTCATCCGGTCCCATGCCGTATTGCTCGACGGTGGCGTGGCAGTGCATCGCCAGCGGTCCGTGCTCGACGGCGACGCCTTTGGGCGTGCCGGTGGAGCCGGAGGTGTAGATGAGATAGGCGAGCTGGCGAGGATCGACGGTCGGCAGTTGCACCGCCTCCGGTTCACCAACGTCTTCCATGACGATGACCGGCAGGGTGGTATCGATCCGGCCGGTCAGGACTCGGGAGGTCAGAACGAGCTTGACGCCGGCGTCCCGCAGCAATTGCTCGATACGCGCAGCCGGCAGTTCGGGGTCCAACGGCAGGTAGGCGGCGCCGGCCTTCAGCGTGGCCAGCAGCCGTACGATCAGGTCGGGACTGCGGTCGAGCACCACGCCAACGACGGCCTCCGGGCCGGCACCGGCCGCGTGCAAGGCGTAGGCAAGACGCGTAGCAGCGCCATCAAGCTCGCCGTAGCTGACCGCGCGTTCGCCGCAACGCACCGCAATGGCATCAGGGCGCTGCGCCGCTTGGCGAGCGATGGCGACGTGTACCGGCTCCATGGCGGAGAACCGCTTGTTCGGCGTGTTCCAGTCACGCAACTGACCTTGCTCGCCGATATCGAGAAGGTTCAACTCTCCGATACGAACCTCGGGCCGTGCGACGACCTGCTGCAACAGACCGACGAAATGCTGCTGCAAGCGCTCGACGGTGTCGTGCTCGAACAGATCGGCGGCATAGCCGAACACGCCGCTGAGAACGCCCTGTTCGTCCTCCTGCGTATCGAGCGCCAGATCGACCTTGGCCGCGTTGGCGGTACGCTCGACTTTCTCCAGCACCAGACCGGGCAGGCGATCCAGCGCGCGCAGGTCGCGCCGCTGATGGTTCAGCATGACCTGGAACAAGGGGTTGTGCGACAGGTTTCGCTCGGGCTGCAGCGCCTCGACCAGCTGCTCGAACGGCAGTTCCTGATGCGCCTGCGCTTGCAGCAACGATTCCCGAGCGCGGGCGAGTACCGCGTCAAACGCCATGCTGCCGTCGATCTCGGTACGCAGGACCTGCGTGTTGACGAAGAAGCCGACCACGCCCTCGGTCTCGACGCGATTGCGATTGGCCACGGGGACGCCGACGCGCAGGTCGCACTGACCGGTGTAGCGGTAGAGCAGGACCTGGAAGGCGGCCAGCAGCACGGTAAAGAGCGTGGTGTCGGCACGGCGCGCCAATGCCCTGAGCTGGGCCGACAGGCCAGCGTCGAGCGAGAACGAAACCGCACCGCCGCGGTGGCTCGGGACAGCCGGGCGCGGCCGGTCGGTCGGCAGTTCCAGCACGACGGTGCCATCGTCTGCCAGATGCGACTTCCAATAGCGCAGTTGCCGCTCGAGCTCACCGGCCTCCAGCCACTGCTTCTGCCACGCCGCGTAGTCGGCGTACTGGATCGGCAGCGGCGCCAATTGAGCCGGCTGGCCGCTGACGAAGCCCGCATAAAGCCGCGCGAACTCGTCGATGATGACGTTCATCGACCAGCCGTCGGAGACGATATGGTGCATGGTGACCAACAGGATGTGGTCGTCGTCGGCCAAGCGCAGCAGGCGCACGCGCAGCAGCGGTCCGTGTTCGAGGTCGAACGGGGCCCGGGCCTCGGCGTCGACCATCGATTGCACAACAGCGTCGCGCTGCGCCGGATCGGTGTCGCGCAGATCGCTGATGGCGACGGGAAGGGGAGCAGGCGCGTGAATGCGCTGCACCGCCTGCTCGCCCTCCTGATGGAAGGTGGTGCGCAGGCTTTCGTGCCGCTCCACCAGCGCATCGAAGGTCCGCTGCAAGGCGCCATCGTCCACCGAGCCGCGCAGACGCAGCATGCCGGCGAGGTGATAGGCGCTGCCGGCAGGCTCCAGCTTCCACAGGAACCACATTCGTTGTTGTGCGGCGGACAGCGGCAGATCGCCGGAGGGCGGGCGCCAGTCTGGCGTAATCGGAAGCACCGACAGCGAAATGCCCTGCTGGCCCAGCCGCTCCAGCAGGATCTTCCGCTTCTCCGGCGGAAGGCCGACAAAACGCCGGATCAGTTCCCGGCTTGTTTGCTGTTCGTTCATTGGATCAGGAAGTCTCGAGATCGGCCATCAAGTCGTCGATGGTCTGCAATTGGCTGGCGACGTTGACCGTGGCGCCGGTCGCCTGTTGCTGGGCGATGTATTCGGCAAGCTCGGCCACGGTGGGCAGCGACATCGCTTGACGCAGCGTCAGCGGGTTGCCGAACTCGCGGTGCAGCCGGGAAACGAGTTGCGTCAGCAGCAGGGAATGGCCGCCAAGCTCGAAGAAGTCGTCGTGAATGCCGACCCGTTCGACGCCCAGCACTTCCTGCCAGATCGCCGCCAGCAATGCCTCGATGTCGTTGCGCGGTGCCACGTAGGAATGGGTTTCCCAAACCGGCTCGGGCAGGGCGCGGCGATCGAGCTTGCCGTTGGAGGTAACCGGCAACTGGTTCAGCGGCACGATCTGCGCCGGCACCATGTAGGGCGGGAGGCAGCCTTCGAGATAGGTTTTCAGCTTCGCGCCGACGCCGGGCTGGTCTTCGGCGGGAACGGCATAGGCGACCAACTGCTTTCCGCCCGGACCGTCGTGGGCGACGACCACCGCTTCCCGCACGGTTTCGTGTGCGCGCAGCCGCGCCTCGATCTCGCCCAGTTCGATGCGATAGCCGCGGATCTTGACCTGATGGTCGAGCCGGCCGACGTATTCGATGCTGCCGTCGCGACAACGCCGTACCAGATCGCCGGTGCGGTACATGCGGGCGCCAGCGGTGAAGGGGTCGGGGACAAAGCGCTCCGCGGTCAGTCCCGGTCTGCCGACATAGCCGCGCGCGAGACCCAGGCCGCCGATATAGAGCTCGCCTGCCACGCCTACCGGCACCGGGTTCAGGTCCGCGTCCAGCACGTAGGCGGTGCGGTCGCCCACCGGTTGGCCGATCGGCACGTATGCGCTCGGGCAATCGGTGTCGTGCTGTCCGACCCAGGCCAGCGGCGTGACCACGGCTTCGGTCGGTCCGTAGCCGTTGATCAGCGTGCCGGCCTGGAACTTCTGCTTGATGCGGGCCAAGGCTTCGCGCGACATCGCTTCGCCGCCGAAGGACAGCAGGCGCAGGGGCACCGGCTCGGTGGCCGCCTCGGCCAGACGCAGCAGGTACGCGGGCGGGAAGCCGGCATTGGTGACGCCTTCGCGCGCGATCACTTCGAGAGTCTGCTCGGCGCTCCACAGGGCGTCGTCGCGCAGCACCAGCTGGGCGCCGGCGATCAGCGGTACCAGCCAGCGTTCGTGCGCGCCGTCGAAGTTGAACGACAGGAAGTGCAACTCCCGGTCGTCCGGTCCCATGCCGTATTGCTCGACGGTGGCGTGGCAGTGCATCGCCAGCGGTCCGTGCTCGACGCCGACGCCCTTGGGCGTGCCGGTGGAGCCGGAGGTGTAGATCAGGTAGGCGAGCTGCCGGGGATCGACGGCGGACAGTTGCACCGCTTCCGGCTCGCCAATGTCCTCGATGACGATGACCGGCAGGGTAGTAACGATGCGGCCGGCCAGCGCCTGGGACGTCAGAACGAGCTTGACCCCGGCGTCCCGCAGCAATTGCTCGATACGCGCAGCCGGCAGTTCGGGGTCCAACGGCAGGTAGGCGGCGCCGGCCTTCAGCGTGGCCAGCAGCCGTACGATCAGGTCGGGGCTGCGGTCGAGCACGACGCCGACGACGGTTTCCGGGCCGACACCGGCTGCGTGCAGGGCGTAGGCAAGACGCGTGGCGGCGCCATCAAGCTCGCCGTAGCTGACCGCGCGTTCGCCGCAACGCAGCGCAATGGCATCAGGGCGCTGTGCCGCCTGACGCGCGATGGCGACGTGGACGGGATCCGCAGCCGAGTAGCGGCGGTCCGGCGTATCCGGGTCGCGCGAAGGCTCGTCATGGTCCGTATCGAGCAACTTCAAGTCGGCGATACGTGCCGTCGGGGCAGCGGCAAGCTGGTCGAGCACCCCACAGTATTGCCGCTGCAATTGCTCGACGGCAGCGTGCGAGAACGCTTCACACTGATAGCTGCACACGATATCCAGCGTGGCGCCAGCGGAGACCACCAGCGTCAGCGGATAGTTGGTAGTCGCCGCATGGCTGACCTCGCCGAGCTTCAGGCCGTTTTGCTCGCGCTGGCGCAGCGCGGCATCGACCGGGTAGTTCTCGAACACCAGGATCGAGTCGAACAGCGCCTGTCCGCCTTGACCGGCCCAGCGCTGGATCTCGTACAGCGGCACGTGTTCGTGCTCGCGCAGCGCCAGGTTCTCCGCTTGCAGTGCCTGCAGCCAGTCGGCGACGGACTGGTCCGGCGTGGGTGCCTGGATCACCGGCAAGGTATTGATGAACAGGCCGAGCATCGCCTCGGCGCCCGGCAAGGCCGCCGGCCGACCGGCCACGGTCGCGCCGAAGGCGACGGCACGCCGACCGGTATAACGCTGCAGCACGATGACCCAGGCCGCCTGCAACAGCGTGTTCAGCGTCAGATGCTGGCTGGCGGCGCTGCGCTGGAGGCGGGCGAGGGCGTCGGCATCGAGGCTGGTGCGGCACGTCGCGTGACCGGTGCCGGCATCCGGTGCGGGAAGTGCCGAGGCCAGCCGGGTAGGCTCGTCGAGCGCTTGCAGCCGCTCGCGCCAGAACGACTCGCTTGCGGCGACATCGTGGGTCTGCAGCCAGGCGATGTGGTCGCGATAGCGCGAGGCGGGCACCTCGACCGGCTGGCCGTGGTAGCGCTGCAGGACTTCGCCGATCAGGCGGGCGGTGCTCCAGCCATCGAGCAGCAGATGGTGGCTGGTCCAGATCATGCGGTAGCGGTTCGCACCCAGGCGGAGCAGGCGCACGCGCATCAGCGGGGCGGTGTCGAGCGCGAAGGCCAGCTTGCGTTCTTCGAGCGCAACGTTCTCGCACGCCGATTCGTTCCAGTCGCGTTCGGCATCGATGCGAACCGGCGAAGGCACCTGCCGATAGACCGCCTGCATGGCCTGCCCGTCGATCCAGATAAAGCCGGTCCGCAGGATCTCGTGCCGCGCCACCGTCTCATCCCAGGCCGAGCGGAAGCGCTCGGCATCGAGTCCGTCGAGCGTGATGGCGAGCTGGTTGACGTACAGCCCGGCCTCCGGCGCGTAGAGCGAGTGGAACAGCATGCCGTGCTGCATCGGCGTGAGCGGATACAGGTCCTCGATCTGGCCGCCGTCGAGGCGATCGAGCTGATGCTGGTTCAGGCCGGCGAGCGGCACATCGGACGGTGTCAGCGCGCCGGGCGGCATGCCGATGCAATGGTCGATGGTGGTCTCCAACGCGTCCCGATAGGCATCCACCAGCGAGGCGATGGTGTCGTGCCGGTAGCGGGCGGTGCTGAACGTGACGCCCAGCGACAGCACGCCGCCGCTGACCTGGCCATTGATCGTGATCCAGTTGCCAAGCGGGGCTTCCGGATCGCGGCTCTCTCCGCTTGGCTCGTCGGCGAAATCGAGCAGCGCGTCGCCGCCGACGCTCTGGTCGAACTGGCCCAGATAGTTGAACGTGATGCGGGGCAATGGGTACGCTGCGAGTCGTTCGCGGATGGCCTGCGGCGCGAGATGCCGCAACAGACCGTAGCCGATGCCATGATCGGGAACGCCGCGCAGCGTCTCCTTGATCGACTTGATGCTGGCCGCGGTGTCGGCGGCCACCGGCAGCACGACCGGGAACATCGTCGTGAACCAGCCGACGGTGCGGCCGATATCCGGTGCAGCAAGCAGGGTTTCCCGGCCATGCCCTTCGAGCAGGATGGCGGCGCGATCGACGCCGGCCCATTGGCCCACTGCCTGCGCGAGCGCGCTTAGCAGCAAGTCGTTGATCTGCGTCCGGTAGGCGGCTGGCGCCTGCTTCAGCAGGCGTTGGGTCTGCTCGGCGGACAATTCCAAGGTCAGCGTGGCGGCTTGCGCGATGCGATCGTCCGCCGCGGCGTGGTCGCATGGCACCTCGGGGCCGTGCTGGGCGCACCAGTAGTCTGCTTGCCTGGTGAGTTCGTCGGAGTTCGCATGTTGAACCAGCGCCTGTGCCCAGGCCTTGTACGACGCCGTCTTGGGCGGCAGCGCGATGGATTGGCGTTGCTGGGCCAGCCGGTATGCCTGTTGCAGGTCTTCCAGCAGGACGCGCCAGGAGACGCCATCGACGACAAGGTGGTGGACGGCGAGCAGCAGGCGCTCGCTGCCATCCGGCAATTGCAGATGCAGTGCGCGCAGCAATGGTCCCTGTTCGAGGTCCAGACTACGCTGGGCGCGATCGCAGTGCGCTTCGATGGAATCCGTGTCGGCGACTTGCTGTTGCCACAGCAGCTCGCTATCGCCGGGCGCGGCGTAGCGTTGCTGCCATTGGCCGTCCTGCTGCCGGTAGCGCAGCCGCAATGCGTCGTGATGATCGACCAAGGCCTTCAGCGCGCCGCGCAGTGCGTCCGGATCCAGGCGCTCCACGGGACGCAGCAGCACGGATTGGTTCCAATGATTGCGGTTCGGCATCGGCGTCTCGAAGAACGCCCGTTGAATCGGCAGCAGCGGCACCTCGCCGGCAGGTTTGTCGTCGACGTGGCGATTGGCCTCGTCGCGCTTGGCCACCTGGGCCAGCGCCTGCACGGTCTGATGCAGGAACAGGTCCTTGGGCGTGAAGCGCAGGCCGAGGCGGCGAGCGCGGCTGACCGACTGGATCGACAGAATCGAGTCGCCGCCAAGTTCGAAGAAGTTGTCGGTGGCGCCGACGCGTTCGACGCCCAGGACCTCCTGCCAGATTTGGGCCAGCAGCGCTTCGGCTTCGTTGGCGGGGGCGATGTAGCCCTCGGCCTCCCACAACGGGGCAGGCAGCGCGCGACGATCGAGCTTGCCGTTTGGCGTGACCGGGAGGTGGTCGAGCGCAATGAGCTGTGCCGGGACCATGTGGTCGGGCAGCTGGGCCTTGAGCTGCGTTTTCAGTGTCGCGGTATCCGTGCCGTCCAGCACGCAATAGGCGACCAGACGGTCCTCATGGACGATCACGGCGGCGTCCTTGACGCCAGCTTGCGACCGCAGCAGATGCGCAACCTCTCCGAGTTCGACCCGGTAGCCGCGGATCTTGACCTGTTCGTCCTGGCGGCCAAGGTATTCGATTCGGCCTGCCGCATCCTGCCTGACGCGGTCGCCAGTGCGGTACATCCGCTCGCCCTCGGTGAAGGGATCGGGGACGAAGCGCTCGGCGGTCAGCCCTGGGCGACCGAGGTAGCCGCGCGCCAGCTGCGGTCCGGCGATATAGAGTTCGCCGACGATGCCGGCGGGAACCGGGTTCAGGTCGGCGTCAAGCACATAGACGCGGGAGCCCGGCAGCGGCGTGCCGGTCGGCAACTGGCGTTCGGGCAGGGCCATCGCTTCATGCGTCAGAACGCCGACCGTGGTTTCGGTCGGGCCGTAGTGATTGAACAGCCGACAGTGCGGCTTCAGGCCGCGGATCGTCCGAGCCAGTTCGGCCGAGGTCGCTTCGCCGCCAAGAATCAGCGCCTGCTCGGGCAGGACGTCAGCGGGTTGGCGGGCCTGCAGCAATCCGCGCAGATGGCTGGGTACGATCTTGAGCACGCCGACGCGGTGCCGCGACATGTACTCGGCGAAACGATCGGGATCGAAGCCCCGCTCGCGTGAGATCAGATGCAAGGCCCGGCCGCTGCAAAGGGCGCCGAACAGCACGGTATGGCCGAGGTCGGCGGCGGTAGTCGAGACCATCGCCATCGAGGCATCGGCAGGCAACTGCAGGCGGTGCAGCACGCCGGAGACGTAATGCGCGAGCGCGTCGTGGCTGACCACCACGCCCTTGGGGGTGCCGGTGGAGCCGGAGGTATAGATCAGGTACGCGGCCTGGCCCGGAAGCAGCGAGACGGAAGGCGCATCGTCGACCGGCGTCACGGACGTCGGATCGATGCAATCGAACCCCGGCCCGAACCCCGGTCCGAACTCCGGCACGGAGCCCGGCCCCGAGCCTACGACAACACTGGCCCCAGCGTCGTCCAATAGCTGGCGCAAGCGCTCGACCGGCTGTGCCGGATCGAGCGGCACGCAAACCGCCCCGGCCTTCAGGATGCCAAGCAAGCCTGTAACGAACTCCAGCGAGCGCTCGACACAAAGCCCGACCCGCGTTTCGCGCCCAATGCCGCGCTCGGCCAGCGCAGCCGCAATGCCATTGGCAAGCCGATCGGCCTCGCCGCGGGTCAGGGTCTGTTCCTCATATCGCAACGCGACGGCAGAAGGATCCGCCACGACGCTACGCCGCCATGCCGTCAGCACATCGACCGCAGCCGACTCCAGAGCCTCGCCGACAAGGCGCCCGTCCTCATTGCCCAACGCCAGCTCACCCACGCGAAGCGTCGGTGTCCACGCGATCTGTTCGAGGATGCCGACATAGTGCTGCTGCATCCGTTCAATGGTGTCGGAATCGAACAGGTCCGTGGCGTAGCCGAATCGCCCCGCAATGCCGTCCTCGCTCTCCACCAGATCCAGCGCGATATCGAAGCGCGTGACATCGCCTTCGATCTGTTCGGCCGTGACAGCGTGGCCCGCCAGTCGTTTCGGGACGGCGATCGGCAGCGCCAGGTTGAACTTGACCTGGAACAGCGGGTTATGGGCGAGGCTGCGATCGGGCTGCAAGGCCTCGACCAGCTGTTCGAAGGGCAGATCCTGGTATTGCTGCGATTCGAGCACCGTCTCGTGCAGCCGGCGGAGCAGGGCGTCCCACGGCATGCTGCCGTCGATATCCGTGCGCACGACCAGCGTATTGACGAAGCAGCCGACCAGGCCTTCGGTTTCGACCCTGCCGCGATTGGCGACCGGCACGCCGACGCGGACATCGCGCTGCCCCGTGTAGCGGTACAGCAGCGTCTGGAACCCGGCGAGCAGCACCGCGAACATCGTGGTTTGTGCGCCCAGCGCGATGCGACGCAAGCTCGTCGCCAGCGCGCCGCCTAGCATGAACGGCACCGCGCCGCCGCGATGGCTTTGCACCGCGGGGCGGGGGCGATCGCTCGGCAGCTCCAGGACCAGGGACTCGTCGCCAAGACGATCCTTCCAGTAGGCGAGCTGACGGTCGCGCTGGCCGGCGACGAGGCGATCCGCATGCCAGCAGGCATAGTCCGCGTAGCGGATCGCAAGCGGCGTCAGGTCGACGGGGCGATCCGCTACGAAGCCCTCGTACAGCCGGCAAAACTCGTCGATCACGACATTCATCGACCAGCCGTCCGACACGATATGGTGAACCGTGATGGACAGCCATTCCTGCTCGTCCGCCACCCGCAATTGCGCGACGCGCAGTGGCGGCGAGGCCAGCAGGTCGAAGGGCTCGGCGCTGAGCGCTCTGGCCGTTGCCTGCGCCTCGGCAGCTGCATCGGAGCCGTGCTCGCGCAAATCCAGCACGGCGATGGGGCAGGCGCCGGCGGGCAGCACCCGTTGCCTCGGTTCTTCGTGCTGGTCGAGTTCGAAGCGCGTGCGCAGTGCCTCGTGCCGCGCGACCAGCGCATCGACCGCGCGTTGCAGTGCGATCCGATCGAACCGGCCGTGGAGCTTCAACACGCCGGAGACGTTGTAGGCGCCACTGTCCGGCTGCATCGACCACAGTACCCACAAGCCGCGCTGCACCGGGGACAGCGGCGCCAGGTCGGTTTCGGTTCGGCGCGTAATTGCCGCTTCCCCGTGGGAAGCCTCACCGTCGTCGCGCGCCAGCAATCCATCGATGACCGCCGCGTTGGCCCGCAGAGTCCCATCGGCGAAGAGATGCGACAACGCGTAGCCTCGATGCAGGCGTTCGCGGGTTCTCGACACCAGCTGGGTCGCGCGCACCGAATTGCCGCCCAGGGCGAAGAAGTTGTCATTGGCCGACGCAGGCCAAACGCCGAGGACTTCCTGCCAGAGCTCCGCCAGTGTTGCCTCGGTACCCTGCAGCGCCACGGCGTTGCCGATAGCGGCCGTTGAGGCGGCGGCCTCCGACGATGGAACGGATGCGAGCCGCCGCCCCGATTCGAATGCCGCCCACAGCGCCAGTTCGCCGCTGCGCCAGGCAGGCAGGCAGCGCGAACGCTGCAGCTTGCCGCTGGTGGTCTTCGGCAATTCGCCGGGCTGCAGCAGCAGCACCAGTCCCGGCGGCTCGCCGCAGCATTGCGCCACTGCCTCGCGAATGGCCGCTTCCACCGCTTCGGGCGAGCCGAACTTCTGGATGCTGCGCGCAATCTCGGCGGCGACGCCGATCGTTTCGAACTGCCCGTCGGCCGATTGGAACGGGAAGGCCGCGACGCGCCCCTTGCGCACGACTTCGACCGCGCCTTCGACCGCGATCTCGATGTCCTGTGGATACAGGTTGTGCCCGCGGACGATGATCAGGTCCTTCGAACGTCCGGCGACGTAGAGCCTGCCTTCGTGCAGGAAGCCGAGGTCGCCCGTGCGCAGATAGCGCGAGGCGGGGTCGTCGTGATGCGGGAAGGTGCTGGCGGTGGCCTCGGGCTGCTGCCAGTAGCCCGCGGTCACGCTCGGCCCGCCGATGCAGATCTCCCCGATCTGTCCGTCCGGAACGGGGCTGCCATGCTCGACATCCCGAATCTCGATGCGATGGCCCGGAGCCGCGTCGCCGCAGGCAACGAGTCGCGCGCCGCCGCCATCGATCGATGCAACGGCGCGGCCGGTGGCCAGCGCCGCTTCATCAAAGCCGATCATCATGGCGCCCTCGCCGGGGCGACCGCCGGTGGCGAGCAGCGTCGCCTCGGCCAGTCCATAGCAGGGATAGAGCGCGCGAGCGTCGAGGCCGGCGTCGGCGAAGTGGCTGGCAAACCGTTCCAGTGTCTCGGCACGAATCGGCTCGGCGCCGCAGAAGGCGACGCGCCAGCTGCGCAGGGACAGCGTCTGGACCTGTGCCGCACGCACGCGTTCCACGCACAGCCGATAGGCAAAGTCTGGGCCGCCGCTGACGGTGCCGCGGAAGCGGTCGATCGCCTCGAGCCAGCGGCGCGGCCGCTGCAGGAAATAAGTCGGCGACATCAGCACCAGCGGCATGCCGCCGTAGAGGGGATGCAGCAGTCCGCCGATCAGCCCCATGTCGTGATAGAGCGGCAGCCAGCTGACCATCACGTCGTCGGCCGTGGTGCCGAACTGGCTGGCGATGGCCGCTTCGTTGGCGACGATATTGGCGTGCGTCACCATCACGCCCTTGGGCGTCGCGGTCGAGCCGGAGGTGTACTGCAGGAAGGCAACGGTGTCGGGGCGGACGGCCGCGGCCCATGCCCTGGCGTCGGCGATGGCCGCTCCCGGCATCGTTTCGCCGACCGAGGAAACCCACGAGCCAGACGAGACCGACGATACGGCGACGATGCGCGCTTGCAGGCTGTCCGACCGCCCACTGGCCCAGTCGCCTGCGAGTCCGTCGTCGACCACCACGACGCTGGGCCGCGCATCGGCCGCGATGGCGTTGAGCCGGGCCAGATGCTGCGGCCGCATCGATTCCGGCGGAAACGCTGGCACCGCGATCACGCGCGCCAGCAGGCAGCCGAGGAACGCGCTGACGTAGTCGATGCCGGTGTCGAGCACGATCATCGCGCGCTCGCCGGGCTGCGCGACCTCGCTCAGGCGCGTGGCATAGGCAGCCGCGCGTGCGAGCAGGTCGCGGTAGCGGTAGGTCGTGCCTTCCGGGTGGTCCTCATCCAGCACCGTCAGTGCCGTCGCATCGCCGCGGCTGGTCGCGTGATGGATCAAATAGTCGAGCAGCGTCTCGCCTTGCATTGCTGTCCTTTTGCGAATCGATGGACCGGTGCTGCACCAGCACGTCCGACAGAAGGAAGACGAAGGGAGGGGCGTGGAATTTAGCGCGGCGGGGCGGGCATCAAGCGGAGATCAGCACAGGGCCGCGCATTCGGCCCGCAGCGGACAGGTGCCGCAGTAGTCGTCGCCGTCGAGCCGGTACTTCAGGCAGCAGACGCGGCGCACGCGCCGTTCGCCGCCGTCCGCCTGCGGACGGTCGAGATAGGCGGCGCGATAGGGATGCGGCCGGCCATCGGCGTCCGTGTCGGTGCGCAGCCACCGCGCCAGCGTGTCGCGGCGGCGTGCGTCGAGCGCCGGATGGGCGAGCAGGTTCATGCCGACGTATTGCACGAACTCGGCGGCGTGGCTCCACAGCACGCGCGGCGACGCACGGGTCAGTGCCGACAGCGCGGCGAACACCGGCGCCAGATGGCGCTGGGTCATGGCGGCCAGCATGTCGTCCAACGTGGCCGCGCCCTGGCCCAGCGCCGATGACCGCAAGTGAATGCGCGATACGAGCCCATCCGGGCCGAAGGCGATATCGACCTCGTCCAGCGATACCGGTACGGTCCGGCCCAGCGCAGCCGCCGCGACCAGCACGGGCGGCACCAGCACCACGCAGTAGTGCCGGGCCCACCACGATGCCAGCGCCGGCGGGGCGCGTTCGTGCTCGGCGCCGATGGTGTCGCGGTAATCGGCCAGCCGTTGCTGCAAGGCGGCCGGCTCGGCGAACCGGCTTCCCGGCAACGCTTCCGCACCGGCGGGCGCCGCGGTGACCCCTTCGCCGAAGCGCCGCAGCGGGCCGGGAAAGAAGGGCGTGAGTTCGGCAATCAAACGGAAATCTCCAGGCCGGGTGGGGCCGTATCAGGGCTTCGCGGTTGGGCGCCGCCTTCCACGAGAGACGGACCGGCGCCGCAGGAAATTAGGCGGCGCGCCTTTCTTGTGCCGATCAGCCGCCAATTCCCGTGTTCAGGCTCCCTATTGCCGTTTTCCCGTCACTCACGTAATAATTACGAATCATTATCATTCGCAGACGCATTACGGTAAGCCTTTTGCGTACCGGGCCGGCGCGATCCAATAAGAAGGGGAGTCTCATGCAACGGGTGTTCGATTGCCGGCGGACGGAGGTCCGGCGGGCGGTAGTGATGTTGTTTGCGCTGGCGGGCAGCGCGCATGCGCAGCAGCAGGCGGCACCGGCGGGCCAGCCGGTGGCGGGGCAGTTGCCGGAAGTCACGGTCCGGGCAGCGGGGTCGGAAACCGGGATCGGGCCGGTCGGCGGCTATGTCGCCCGCCGCAGCGTCACCGCGACCAAGACCGACACGCCGCTGTCGGAGACGCCGCAGTCCATTTCGGTGATCACCCGCGAGCAGATGGAAGACCGCGGCGTGCAGACCGTGTCCGAGGCCTTTGCGTATTCGGCGGGCGTGGTCGGCGACAACGTCGTCGAGTCGCGCTACGACAAGCCGGTGATCCGGGGCTTCCCGGCACGGCAGTATCTCGACGGCCTGTACATCAACTACTACACGAGCGGCTACCTGATGCCGCGCGTCGACGCCTACGGGCTCGAGCGCGTCGAGCTGCTGCGCGGCCCCAGCTCGGTGCTGTATGGCGCCAATGCGCCGGGCGGCCTGATCAACCTGGTCAGCAAGCGGCCGACCGCCGAGACGCTGCGCGAGGTCAACGTGCAATACGGCTCGCACAATCGCAAGCAGGCCAGCTTCGATCTGTCCGGCGCGGTGGACAGCAACCAGACCGTGCTCTATCGGCTGACCGGCCTGTTCCGCAAGAGCGATACGCAGACCGACCACGCCAAGGACGATCGCATCTTCATCGCGCCTGCACTGACGTTCCGCCCGTCCGCCGATACCACCTTCACGCTGCTGACCCACTATCAGCGCGACAGGCAGGGCACCGCGATCAACTTCCTGCCGCGCGAGGGCACGGTCATTCCGACGGTCAACGGCCGCAGGATCTCGAGCTCGTTCTTCACCGGCGAACCCGGCTTCAATACCTTCGATCGCGAGGAATACGCGATCGGCTACGCCTTCGAGCATCGCTTCAACGACACCTTCCGCGTGCGCCAGAACGTGCGTTACATGCATAGCGACCTGACCTATACGGGGGTCTACGCGGTGGGCTGGAATTCGGCCGCGCAGCAGCAACTGCGGCGCGGCTCGCTCGATGCGGGCGGCAAGCTCGATACGATCGGCGTCGACACCCAGCTGCAGGCGGACTTCAGCACCGGTCCGGTCCGGCACAAGATGCTGGTCGGCGTGGACTACCAGCACGGCAAGTTCGACGACAAGCAGGGCTTCGGCACGGTCGGCACCCCGCCGCTGGGCCTGATCGATCCGTGGAATCCGGTCTACGGCGCGCGGATCAATCCGATCGCCTCGTACACCAACGCGGAGCAGACCCAGCGTCAGCTCGGCGTGTACTTCCAGGACCAGATGAAGCTGACCGAGCGGCTGACGTTCGTTGCCGGGGGGCGCAAGGATTGGGCGAGTTCGGATACGACCTCGACGCGGATCGTTACGGCGACCAACGCGCGGACCGTGACCACGACGCCGATCGACCAGGACGACTTCACCTATCGCCTCGGCCTGCTGTACCAGGCGCCGTACGGCATCACGCCGTACGTCAGCTACTCGACTTCGTTCCAGCCGCAGGCCGGCACCGATCGGCAGGGTTCGCCGTTCAAGCCGACCACCGGCAAGCAGACCGAACTGGGCGTCAAGTTGCAGCCGCCGGGCAGCAATAGCTTCCTCACCGCGGCGGTCTACGACCTGCGGCAGCAGGACGTGCTGACGCCCGATCCAGGGCGTCCGGCTGGCACCAATTTCCAGATCCAGACCGGCGAGATCCGCTCGCGCGGCTTCGAGCTGGAAGGCACGATGGACTTCCAGAACGGCTTCAAGGCGATTGGCTCCTACACCTTGATGAATCTGGAAACCACCAAGAGCAACGGGCCCGACCTGGGCAAGACGCCAACCAACCGGCCGCGCCATACGGCCGCGCTGTGGGTCGACTACACGATGCGCGGCGGCATGCTGCGCGGCCTCGGCATGGGGGCCGGCGCGCGCTATATCGGGTCGACCTGGGGCGATGCGGCCAATACCTTCAAGGTGTCGTCGGTGTGGCTCGCCGATGCGGCGATCCACTACACGCTGGACCAGCATTGGCGCTTTGCGCTGACCGCGACCAATCTGCTCGACAAGGAGTACGTCGGGCAGTGCGGCAGCGCGACGACCTGCTACTACGGTTATCGCCGCAACATCCTGGCCACGGCGACTTATCGTTGGTGAGGGCCTGAGGCCGGGGCCCTGGTCCCCGGCCTGGGCCCCGCGCCTCGAGGCCCGAGGTCCCGAGGCACCGAGGCACCGAGGCACCGTGGCCCGGAGGCCCGGAGGCCCGGAGGCCCGGAGGCCCGGAGGCCCGGAGGCCAGAGGCCAGAGGCCCGCCAAGGCGCCGGCAATCCGGCCCTGCGAACGTCGCCGGCACTGGCGGCGTCCGTTTCCGCCTAATTCGCGGGCACCTTCGTTCGTCACAGGAAGAAGACCTCTTCCTCGTGGAGCCACCGACCGTGTCCGCCTTCCCCTCGCTGCGCAATGTGTTGTTCCGGGCCTCGGGCCATCTGCTGGCGTTTGCCATCGTGGCCAGCCTGGCCGGCGGCGCGGCGTCGGTGGGGCTGATCGCCACCATCAATCGCGCATTGGCGACGCCGGCCGATCAACTGACGGCGCTGGGACTGCGCTTCGCGGCCCTGGCGGTGGCGGTGCTGCTGTGCCGTACCGCCGCGCTGATGCTGTTCGTGCGGCTGAACCAGACGGTGCTGGCCAGGCTGCGCGAGCATATCGCTGGCCGGTTGCTGGCCTCGCCCTATGCCGAGCTCGAACGGGTTGGGCCGGGGCGCGGACTCGCGCTGCTGGGCGAGGACACCAATCAGGTGGCGACGCTGCTGGTAGCGCTGCCGTTCGTGGTGATGAACGGCACCATCGTGCTCGGCTGCCTGGCCTATCTGGCCTATCTGTCGTGGCAGGTCTTCCTGTTCGCGCTGGTTGCCGTGCTGACCGGCTCGATCTGCTACCGGCTCAGCCGCAAGCGTTCGCAGCGCTATCTGCGCGATGCCGGCAAATGGCACGATGTGTTGATCGAACGCTTCGGCGCGATCTTCGCAGGCGCCAAGGAACTGAAGCTGCATCGCCAACGCCGCGAGGCGTTCGCCAGCGGGCCGCTGGCCGAAGCGATCGATGCGGTCAGGACCAACCGCACGCAGGGGCTGTCGCTGCTGTATCTGTCGCTGACGATCGGCAGCACGCTGTTCTTCGCGGTGATCGGCATCATCCTGTTCGTGGTGCAGTGGCCGCTCGGCGCGGATGCTGCCGTCGCCAGCGGCTATACGCTGGTGTTCCTCTACATGATGGCCCCGCTGGAGGGCCTGCTGAACAGCCTGCCGCAGTTCAATCTGGCGCGCATCGCGTATCAGCGCATCGCCGATACCACCGGGCCGCTGGCGGTGGAGCAGGGGCAGGCAGATGCCGCGGGCGATCGCCGGCCGTTCGTCGCGCTTGCCTTGCACGGCGTCACGCATCGCTACTTCCGCGATGGTGAGGACGGCGCCTTCACGCTGGGGCCGATCGATCTGTCGCTGCGCGCCGGCGAGGTGGTGTTCCTCGTCGGCGGCAATGGCAGCGGCAAGACCACGCTGGCCAAGCTGCTGGTCGGCCTGTATGCGCCGGAGAGCGGGAGCGTGGTGCTCAATGGCCAGGCGATCGCCGATGCGTCTGACCGTGAGCGACACAGGCAGCAGTGCACCGCGGTGTTCTCCGACTTCCATCTGTTCGACAGCCTGCTGGGCGCGGCCTCGGAAGGTGAAGAGGGGGGGGCGGGTGGCAATGACGGGCAGGGCGATCATGAAGGCAGATACGCGGCGCTCGACGCGCGTGCCAACGAGCTGTTGGCGCGTCTGCAGTTGCAGCACAAGGTGACCGTGCGCGGCGGCGCGTTCTCGACGCGCGCGCTGTCGCAGGGCCAGCGCAAGCGCCTGGCGCTGGTCGCCGCCTGTCTCGAGGATCGGCCCGTGATCGTGCTCGACGAATGGGCCGCGGATCAGGATCCGGCCTTCAAGGCAGTGTTCTATCGCGAGATCGTGCCGGCCCTGCGCGCGCAGGGAAAGGCGGTGCTGGTGATCTCGCACGACGATCGCTACTTCGATGCGGGGGATCGCATCGTGCTGCTCGAACAGGGTCGCATCCGCGAGCAGCACATTGAACACCAGCGCGAATACCAGCCCGAAGACCCGCCCGAATACCCGCCCGAACATCAGCGCGAACACCAACCGGCCGCAGAGCCGGCGGGCGTGGCGATCGCCACCGAGCGGCAGCGCGCGGCATGAGACACCGGCTCGTTGCGCCGGTGCCCAGGCAGCGACTCCGCTACAATCGCGTCACACGACGCTGGTGCATGACATCGGCGCACAAGAACGCATCAAGGGGAGCTGTACGTGGTCCAGAACCGATCGCCGGGCAACGACATCGCCTGGCAACAAGCGCTCGATTGGGTGATGCTGATGCGGGACGGCATGCTCGACGCCAGCGCCGAACAACGCCTGCTCGATTGGCTCGACCAGTCGCCCGATCACATCGAGTCGTTCCGCCAGGCCTGCGCCGTGTGGCAGGCGACCGGTGCGGCGACCCCCTCGATCCAGGCCGCCCTCGAAGCGCGCATGCCGCCCACGGCAGGGCAGCGCCCCACACGGCACGGCTGACCTTCGCTGTCATACCTCGGTCGCATTCGGCCACCAACCTTTACACATTGCCTCTTCGAATCGCACGGGCATGTCGCTATAATTGCGAATGAGTCGCATTTGCGTTAGCATGTCCGTCGGTTTCTTCTGGGAGGGGGAACGAAATGACCGAGCAACCGATCAACGAGGTCCGGACGCCTGTCGAGGCGCACCAGCCGCGCCATATGAATCAGGAACTGTTCGGTACCTTCCTCAGCTATCGCCGAGCCCTGATCGACGCCGCGGCGCGCATCCTGGGCTGCCGTGCCGGCGCGGAGGACGTGGTGCAGGACACCTTCCTGAAGCTGATGGACCAGGAGAGCGCCATCGTCGTCCGGCAACCCGTCGGCTACCTGTTCCAGACCGTGCGCAATCTCGCCATCGATCGGCATCGGCGCGCGGCGCTGGAACAACGGCACGCCGCCTGCGAGGAAGATGGCCTGCTGGTGGCCAGCGACGCCTTGTCGCCGGAGTCCATCACGCTGGGCCGCGAAGCGCTCGGCACGGTGGCGGGCGCGCTGGCCGAACTTCCAGAGCGTACCCAGAAAGCCTTTGAGATGTATCGGATTCGGGGGATGACGCAGAAGGAGATCGCGGTGATCCTCGGCGTGTCTCCGACACTGGTCAATTTCATGATCCGCGATGCGATGACCCATTGCCGCGACGCGTTGTTCGGCGCTGCGTAATTTTCATCCTGCAATCCGTGCAGTCCGGTACCGCTTGATCCGGCACCCCCTGATCCGGCACCGCTTGATCCGGCGCCGCGTGATCCGATACCACTTGATCCGGCGCCGCGTGATCCGATACCACTTGATCGGGACCGTGCAAGCGCGACCATCGCATCCTGTTATCCCCGTCTACCCGAGTTCCAGCCCTCCATCGCGCCGCTTCCCGGAATGCAATTTGCGTCCTGCCGTGACATTGCGGTCCGGTGGGTCGGACCGCGTCAACCCAGTCTTGCGGAGTTGCGCGATGAAAGCTGTCGTATTCCACGGAGTCGGCGATATACGCCTGGACGATGTGTCCGATCCGGTGCTGCAGGCGCCGACGGACGCATTGATCGAATTGACCGCCAGCGCCATATGCGGCACCGACCTGCATATGGTCCGCGGCACCATGCCCGGCATGCGCCCGGGCACCATCCTCGGCCACGAGGGCGTCGGCGTGGTGACCGAGGTCGGACAGGACGTCAACAATCTGCGGCCCGGCGATCGGGTCGTGATTCCTTCCACGATCGCCTGCGGCTACTGCAGCTACTGCCGCAGCGGCTACCACGCGCAGTGCGATAACGCCAATCCCAACGGCATGCGCGCGGGCACGGCCTTCTTCGGCGGACCGCAGACCTCCGGTCCCTTCCATGGCCTGCAGGCCGAGTACGCGCGGATTCCCTTTGCCAATATCGGCGCGATCAAGCTGCCGGACGAGATCAGCGACGACCAGGCCATCCTGATGTCGGACATCTTTCCGACCGGCTATTTCGGCGCGCAGCTGGCCGAGATCCGGCGCGGCGATACGGTGGTCGTGTTCGGCTGCGGACCGGTCGGCCAGTTCGCAATCGTGTCGGCGCATCTGCTGGGCGCGTCCCGCATTCTCGCGGTCGATCATGTGCCTTCGCGGCTCGAGGCAGCGCAGGCGCAGGGCGCCGAAGCGATCGACTTCAACCGTGAAGATCCGGTGCAGGCGATCCTGCGCCTGACCGGCGGCATCGGCGCCGACCGCGCCATCGATGCGGTCGGCATCGATGCGCAGCGCCGGCATGCCGATGGAGGCGGCTCCACCGGCCGGCCGTCGCTATGGCAACCCGGCGATGGTCCATCGGAGGTGCTGAAGTGGTCGGTCGAGGCGCTGGCCAAGGCCGGCACGCTGTCGATCATCGGCGTCTATCCCGAGGCGCACGAGACCTTTCCGATCGGCAAGGCGATGAACAAAAACCTGACGCTGAAGATGGGCAACTGCAATCACCGCGCGATCCTGCCCGAGCTGGTGGACCTGGTGCGCGCCGGCGTGATCGATCCCGCCGAGGTGCTGACCCAGACCGAGCCGCTGACCGGCGCGTTGCAGGCGTACGAGGCATTCGACCAGCGCCAGCCCGGCTGGATGAAGGTCAAGCTGGAGCCGTAACCTGGCGCTCCAGGCAAGGGCATCGAGCAAGCGCAGCGATACCCGGGGGCGAGCGATCGCCCCGGTCGACACCAGGACGAAGCCCGGACGAAGCCCGGACGAAGCCGCGGACAAAAAAAGCCGGCACGCCGTATCCGGTCGTACCGGCTTGCCGGGCCATGCAGCGCCCGGTCAGCGCCAGGCTTACTGCTTCGTCGCGGGGCTGGGGGAATCGCCCTTCGGCGCCGACGGCGAGTCCGGCGTTACCGCGTCGGGCATGCCCTGCTGGCGCGGCTTCTTGCTGCGATGCGTGGTGCCGCTCTTCTTCTTGTCGCGTTTCTCGGTACCGGTCATGGTCGAACCGGTCGAGCTGGTCGACCCGCTTTGCATCGTGGTGTCGCTGCTGCCGCTCATGCTGCCGCCAGTCGCCGACGGCGTCGTGCTGCGGCTCGCGGGTGGGTTGCCTTCGGTCGGCGGCGCGCTCGGGTTCGGCGCGTTGTTGCTGGGGGGTGCCTGCTGTGCGACCACGGGCAGGCTCAGCGCCGCGCACAGCGCAAGCGCGGTAGTGGTGACGATTCGCTTCATCGTTGGCTCCATCCATTGAACGTGAGAACGGGCAGGCCCGTCCGGACAGACACCGGCTGGTGGCACACGATGCCCGTTACCTAACGATACGTGCCGCGCCATGCCCGCTCAGGAAGGCGATGCCTGAATTGACTGTAGGAATTGGACGACGGCTGCGAGTCCCGTACTGCAATCCTTACGAGGCGATGTAGAAATTCCGGGGCGGCAACGCAGAGGACCACGCAAGCAGGCCACCCGTATGCCTCGGGCCATACACCGATCTTGTCGCGCCGACTCGGCACGGAAGTTGCGCCGCGGCCGTTGTCACTGATCTGGCCGATGGAGGTCACCTTGAAAGCGATGCAATGGATCCGTCCCGCGCTGCTGGTTGCCGCCGCGGCGTCGATGAACCTCGCGTTTGCCGAGGTTGGCAAGACCGACACGAACTTCATGAAGAAGGCGGCCGAGAGCGGCATGCTGGAAATCGAGGCCAGCACGCTGGCCGAAAGCAAGGCATCGAGCGAGACGGTGAAGTCCTTTGCCTCGCAGATGCTCAAGGACCACAAGGCCGCGGACAGTGAGCTCAAGGCATTGGCTTCGACCAAGGGCGTGGAGCTGCCGACCGAGCTGCCCTCGGCGGACAAGAAGCGGCTGGAGGCGCTGGGGGCGCTGGAGGGCGCAACCTTCGATCGCGAGTACGCGAAGGAGGTCGGCGTCAAGGCGCACAACAAGGCCGTCGCCCTGTTCCGCGAGGCTTCGACGAAGGCGCGCGATCCGGAAATCAAGGCGTTCGCCGGCAAGACGCTGCCAACGCTGCAACACCATCTCGAGATGGCCAACAAGATGGCCAACGAGGTGGGAAAGTCCCCGGCCAAGTCGGCGAAACGCTAGGCACCGCGCCAGGCACCGCACCAGGCAGCACGAACCGCGATGCGCCAGCGGGGCCCGTCGCCACCACTACGCAGGAGACAGAGATGAAACGTTTTGCCACCTTCGCGATGCTGGCGCTGATGTCCGGCGCCGTGATGTCGCAACCCACGGCCACGCCCGCTACCGGAACGCCTCCGGGCGGGGACAAGGCGCCCGGTACGGCCGCGTCGGACGTCGCGCCGACCCGCCCGGTGCAGGGGCCGAGCGGCAGCTCCACTTCGGACCATGGCGCGCATGGCGGCACTCGCCAGCACGATGCGACCAAGGGCACGGGCACCAGCAAGCGCGGCGAGGCAAGCCAGTCGAATCGCGGCAACAGCCGCAGCGCCTCTGCGGCCGAAAGCTACGGCTATCCGGCTTCGCCGGCGAAGGCACGCTGACGATCCCGCTGGCGCCGGCCATTTCCGTAGCGCTTCTTCCCGCTTTTCCGTCCCTTTTCCTTGTCCGAGCGCGGCGCCCAGTACGGGCGCCGCTTCTTTTCGCGCGACCGCAATTGGCCGCATGGACGGAAATGTTGGCTCGCGCACATAGGCAAACAATTTTTTATTTGCGGGCGCAGCAAACGCTAACTAGATTGCCTTCGTGGGTTTGTCAACGCTGACATGCTGGCGGTCTTTGCATGTCGCGGCCGCGGCAACCCGCCGTGGCGGTACACCGGCATGCCAAGGCAATCGCGTCCGAGCCGTGGGGGAGGGCGGACGCGAGGCAGCGCCAGTCCACGGGGTCTGGGGCTGGTCCGTCGAAGCATGATGGCGGCCGCTCGCGTCGAAGTCATACCAGGAGGCCAGGCATACCGACCGGCATGCACCGGGCGGGTCCGGCCTGCCAATACGCAGCGCATTGGAAAGGAACGGCATCGCGCCGGCGACGGCGTGCGGCCGGCCGGCCCTTCGCGTCTTTCGTCTGGTGTGGGCCGTGGTCACGGCCGCGCCGGCGCTTCTACCCCGGGATCCAACATGAACGACGCCCTGCTCTCCGACCCATGCGTTCCAGCGCGCGCCGAGCCACTCGGCCCATCCGTTTTGCGACGCGATGTCGAACGATCCGACGCCACCCTGGCCATGCAGGCGACGGCCAGCCGAGAGGACAGCTATCTCGAGCGATTGCAGCCCTTTCTGAAGCCGGGCGCCGTGGTACGCGGTGGGGCCTTTCCCGAGGCGCGCATCGATGCGTTCACCACCGGCATGCGCGCCAACGCGCATTACTTCAGCCATCCCAAATGGATGGACGACTGGCTGGCCAGCGTGCATCGCTATCCGGAGTTGCGAGAGCGGTGGCTGTCCGTAATGGGGTCGCTCGATGGCAAGGTGCTGGTCGATGTCGGCTGCGGCCCCGGGAATCTGCTGGCCGCATTGGGGGGCAAGCCGCGCGTCGCGATCGGCGTCGACATCGCGCCGGGCAGCCTGGAGAGAGCGGCAGGGGTCGGCTACCTGCCGTTGCGGGCCGACGCGCACGATATGCCGTTGCGCTCGGGCATCGCCGACGTCGTGGCCATCAACGGGTCGCTGCATCATCTGGACGACATGCGGCGCGCGCTGGTCGAGGCGTCGCGGCTCGTCCGTCCCGGCGGGCTGCTGATCCTCGATCACGATCCGCAGCGCTCGGCGTGGAATTTCCGCGGGATTGCCCTGCTGCTCTGGCGCATGCGCTTGCCGATCTATCGCTGGCTTCGGCGCGGCGGCCATACCGCGGCCGATGACGAACAGACCTGGGCGCTGGCGACCGAACTGCATCACCGGCCGGGTGATGGGCTCACGCGCGAGCTGGTACACACGACGCTGCGGCCACTGGGCTTTGATATCGCGATCTATCCGCACAGCCACTATGTCGGCAAGGACGTGCTCGATGGTGCGATGGGCCGCCCGCCGTTGAAGATCCGGCTGGCGCAGCGGTTGTCCGGCATCGATCCGCGCTCGGCGGAAGCCGCGCTGAGCCTGTTCGTCGTCGCGCGACGGCGCACGCTGTAGTCACGCCGACACGCCAGTCGGCCGCATGGCGATCTCCCGGTCGCCTCGCGCCGCCGCCGGATTCGGTGGCGGCGCGCCGCAGTTGCCGCCTTCCTTGGCGCGACGTTCGATCCCCTGGTCCCCTGATTCCCTGATTTCCTGATTCCCTGATTGCAGCGCGCATCGCCTGATCGCGATGCGCATTGCCATGTCCGAATCGCCGCGCGCATCGCCATGTTCGCGCGGGAACGCTATTTGCGTGATGGCCGATGCGGTCAGCCCCGGCCTGCCCTTGCACGGCAGCCGCGCGGCAGGCATGGCTGTGGCGCCCGTCGGCGCCGCGGTTCCGCGTGCCGCCCGCAGGGGTGGCTGGGGCGTGGCCGTCCCGCACTGCGATCCCCAACGAGAAAGTCCGAACGACAAAGTCCAGACGAGAAAGGGCGCCTCTCCACCGGGGACGGGAGAGGCGCCAAGCGCGGGCGAGCGGTCAGTCTATCCCGCGTTGCCACAGGCTATCCGCCGCCACTCGGCGCGAAAGTCGCCTAGCGCACACAGCCTTCGGCGGCGGAATGGAAATTGCGTCACCAAGGACATCACCACCGATACACGCCGGACCGGACGGGCGTTTCGCGCCGGTTCCCCGCCACAGCATTTGCAACTCTTACCAACGGAGGCAGAGATGAACGATCGCAGCACCAGCCGCCGCGTATGGGATTATCGCCAGCCGTATAGCGCCGAAGATCGGCTTGACCAGCGCGGCTCGCGCCAGGGCGGCCGTTATGCGGAATACGCCGAGGAGGAAATCCGTCAGGGACGCGGTGTCGGCCGGCCCGGCATGCCGCGCTACGGCGGCGGCCGCGACGATCCGTTCGCGGCGCCGCGCCATGCCGAACACGGCTATGGCGCCGGCCACTTCGGCGAGGGCCGCTTCGGCCGCAGCTACGAAGAACCGGTTGGCGACAATCCCTACGGCACCTTTCCGTCGACCGGCGAGGTGATGCGCGGCAACAGGGGACTATCGGGCAGCGGCGAACGGCGCGGCGGCGACCTGACCGACAGCCGGCTCTCGCGCGGACAGCGCGGCGGGCCGTGGCCAGATCAATCGCGTACGCCCTGGCGCGATCGCTACGAGCCCGACGACCCGCAGACCCGCGCCAATCTCGCCCAGGCCTATGGCATCTCGGATTCGGAGCGGCTCGATGCGCCGTCCTGGCCCGACGAGCGCGGCAGCGGCAATGCCGGCCGCCGCCAGGCCAGCGCGCGCTGGATGGACGAGGGCGGACGCTTCCCCGAAAGCGAGCGCCCTGGACGCGGCGGCCGTCCGTCGGGCTGGCCCGGCGACGACTGGAGCGCCGGCGGCCAATGGCAATCGCACGGCCGCGACGAGGCCTACGAGCGCTTCAGCGGCGCGCCGCAGCGCGTGACCTGGGGGCAGGGCTCGGGCAGCGGCAGCGGTCCCGGCCGCCGCGTCTCGCCCAAGGGCTACCAGCGCAGCGACGAACGGATTCGCGAGGACCTGTGCGAACGCCTGGCGCATGACGACCGCCTTGAAGTGCAGGACGTCGAGGTCCAGGTCAGCGACGGCGTGGTCACGCTGACCGGCGCCGTGCGCGACCGCCGCCAGAAATACTGCGTCGAGGACATCGCCGACGACATCTTCGGCGTGCGCGAGGTCCACAACCGGATTCGCGTGCAGCGCGAAGGCGGCCAGGTGGTGCAGGGTTCGGCCGGGTCCGCGTCGGGGGGCCAACGTGTCTCCGGCATGAGCACGTCCGGCAGCGCCACCGGCAGCACCGCCAGCAGCTATGTCGGCGGCATGGAGGTCGGCGCCGGGGAAGTGCCCAAGGGCACCGACCCGCACGGCGGCACCACGACGCCGGGCAAGCACGCTACGTGATGGGGAGAGGACGATGAACCGGAACACCGACAACAAGCGCGATCAGGACGATGCCCGCGACAAGCTTCGCGCGCGCGAGTCTGCCGACGATATTGGCAACGACAGCGGCAACGACAGCACTACCTCCAGCGCCGAGGCCCAGCGCGAACGCGAGGTGAGGGAGGAAGCGCGCGCGATTCCAAGTTCGCTCGATCCCGATACGGACATCGAGCCGATCGATTCGGACATGAACCTGGAAGGCCTGCCCGAGCAGGAACAGGACTATCCGCACGACAATCGGACCGAGGCGTTGCTGCCAGAAGAGCAGATCGGCGAGCGCATCGCCGATGCAGCCGAAGGCATCCCCCCGGATACGCCCGCAGACCGCGCCGATCACACTGACCAGCGCGAGGAACGTCCGCCCCGGCACGAGCCCGAGTAAGGCCGGATCGCTTGCCGAGGCGGTCCGATGATTTGCGATAGGGGCGCCTCGGCATGATGTCGATCCGCTTGCAGGCGAGGGCGGGGGTGAGGGCAGGCCGGCTCAATCGAACTGATACGACCAGCTCGCGTTGATGCGCGGCGAGCGGCGTTCCGCATTGATCGGCTTGTCGCCGACCGGCTGCGCCAGCGACAGGTCCAGCGTGTAGTAGCGCCGGTCCGAGAAGCGCACGCCCAGCGCCACCGACGACAGCGAGCGGTGCGTCAGCGAGTAGCTGTTCGAAAAGACCCGCGCGACATCCGCCAACACATACGGCTGCAGCGTCTTCAGGTAGGTCATGTCCATGCCGAACAACCGGCTGATCTCGGCGGACGCGCCCCAACCCTTGTCGCCCGCCACTTCGCCGGCGGGATAGCCGAGGCCGTAGAAGCGTCCGCCGAAGCTGATCTGCTCGCTCGACGCCAGCCGATCGCCGCTGTACTGGCCGGCGGCCGAGACCGCCATGCCGAAGCCGAAGGGCAGGTCGGTCGCCTGCGACAGCAGCAGCCGCGTGCGCAGGAAGCTCAGGTCGTTGGCATTGTTCTCGCGGCGTGCGCCCAGCGCATCGACGCCCTTGTACAGGCCCAGCGTGGCGCTGCGCGACACGCCTTCCTTGCGCTGGACATAGGCCAGCTCCGCATTGACTACCCGCACATTGGTGCCGATCGCTACCGAGCGATCGGTGCCGGCCTGCGTATAGCGCTCGAACTGGTCGGTCCCGTAGAGCCCGCCGCTCAGCGTCAGCGAATGCCGCGCACTGAGCAGCAGCGGATAGCTCAGGCTCGCGCCAAGCCGCTTGTTGTCGTTGACGTAGCGCCGGTTGAAGCCGATTTGCTCGAGCGTGGCGTTCTGCGGCACGCCGCGATAGTGCGACGCGTTGACGCGCGCGACCAGCCCCTCGGTGCCGATCGGTTGCGCATAGCCGAGCGCGTAGTACTCCTCGTCGTCGCGTCCCTTGGGGAACAGCGCCGATACCGTCAGCTGCTCGCCAAGCGGCGTCAGGCCGCTGGCCGTTGCCGTTGCAATCGCCCGCACGCCGGGCGACATGTAGTCGACGCCGGTGCCGAAGGCGATCGGCTTGCGCTTGACGTCGAGCACCATTTCGCTGGCGCCGTCGGTGGTGGTCGGCGGCTGCACCGTGGCGCCGACCTGCACGCCCGGCTGCAGGCCCAGCACGCTGGAATAGCGGTCGAAGCTCGCGCGCGTCAGCGGCCGTTCCTCTTTCAGCCGTTCGGCGATCGCGCGAAGACGATTCTCCAGCGGCCCCGGATTGCCGCGAATGGTCACGCGTGCGACATAGCCTTCGACGACGGTGATCAGCACATTGCCGTTCTCGAAGGACTGCGCGGGAACGAAGGCGAACGACAGCGGATAGCCATGCTGCTGGTACATCTCGGTGACCGCATTGGTGGCCTGCAGCAGTTCGGCAACCGTGATTTCCTTGCCGGCCAGCGGCTTGAACTTGTCCGCGATCTGGTCGAAGGGCAGCGTCCTGGCGCCCTCGATCTGGAAGCGTGTCGGCGTCAGCTTGGCCGACAGCAGATTCTGCAGGGCCGGGTCGGGACGTTCGACCTGTACCTTGACTTCCCCGGTGGGCTTGGGCGGCGCGATCTTCGGCAGCGTTTGAGTCGGGTCCCCCTGGACCGGGCTGCGCGGATCGGCGGCCAGAACTGGATGCATGCCGCCATGCCAGGCACCGAGGCCGAGCAGCAGCATGGCGACGCGAGTGTGCGTGCGCGACATGGTCAATCCCCTTTCACAATGAAACCGATGCGGCTGTGGAAGCCGGATCTCCACCGGCGCGCAGGCTGCCGCTGCCTGCGCGCTTATCGAAGTGGCGTCCGGCTGTACTGCAAGGCTGAGTGAGGCGATGCAGCGGATTTGCCGCGATCGGCCAGGCGGCCGATCGGCGGCGCATCACGTGTGCATCAGGCGGGCATCAAGCCCTCATCAGCGGCGACCCCCCAGCAGACCGCCAACGGTGCCGAGCACACCGCCGACGATGCCGCCGACCGCGCCGGTGACCGGACCGGTGGTCGCGCCACCGGCAGTGCCGCCGGGAGCGGGAGCCGGGGCGGGTGCCGGTGCCGTGCCGCCGCCAGTCACGCCGCCGGTAACACCGGCGACCACGCCGCCGACCAGATTGGTCACCGGAGCCAGCGGACCGCTGCCGGCACCGCCGTTGCTGCCGCCCGTGAGACCACCGGTCAGCCCGCCGACGAGGTTGGTGACCGGAGCCAGCGGACCGCTGCCGGCGCCGCCGTTATTGCCGCCGGTGAGGCCACCGGTCAGCCCGCCGACGAGATTGGTGACCGGGGCCAGCGGACCGCTGCCCGAACCGCCGGGATTGCCTCCGTTGTTGCCACCGGTGAGGCCGCCGGTGAGACCACCGGTCAGCCCGCTGACAAGATTGGTGACCGGAGCCAGCGGACCGCTGCCGCTGCCCCCGTTGTTGCCGCCGGTCAAGCCGCCGGTCAGCCCGCTAACTAGGTTGGTCACCGGCGCCAGCGGACCCGTGCCGCCATTGCCGCCACCGGCCAATCCGCCCGTGATGCCGCTGACCAGATTGCCGACCGGTGCCAGCGGACCGCTCGGGGTCGTGCCCGGCGCATGCACCGCGCCGCCCAGCGCGGCAACGGTGTTGCCCGCACCGGTCACCACGCCGCCCACGCCGCTGACAACCGGCGTATTGGTCTGCTGCAGCTTGCCGCCGAGCTGCGCCACCGTGCCGCCGACCACGGTCAGCAGGTTGTTCACGGGCTGGCCGAGGCCGGTCGTCGCGCCCAGCGATTGCGTGGTGCTGGTCAGCTGCGAGGTCAGCGGTACGATCGCGCGGCTGACGCCGCTGGTCAGCTGCTCGACCGGACCGGTCGACAGCACCGTGCCCACCGTGCCGCCCAGCGTCTGCACGCCGGTGCCGACCTTGTCGACCAGCGCACCGACCGGCGACGTCACCGCGCCAAGCGGCGACAGCGGGCCGGTGCCCAGGCCGGTGACCGCGCTGCCGACCTGCGTGACTGCCGTGCCGACATGGGTCACCACGTTGCCGGTGCTGGCCACGGTAGTGCCGATCGGATTGACAACGTTCGGGATATTGCCCAGGCCGTCCTTCAGTCCGGTGCCCAGCGAGTCGACCGCGTTGCCGACCGACACAAGCGCGCCGCCGACACCGTTCTGCGTCTGGTCGGGGACCACGGGGAGGTTGGCGTTCTGCAGCTGCTCGCCGACGGCGCCGACGACGTCGCCGACCTTGCTGACGAGGCCGCCGGTCGGGTTGACGATCTCTCCGGTCGGGCTGCGTACCGGCGTGCTGCCACCGCCGCCGCCATCGCCACCACCGCCGCCGCCACCACCACCGCTACCGCCGCCATCGCCGCCGCCGCCGGTACCACCGCCGCCGCTGCCACCACCACCAGTACCGCCGCCGCCAGTACCGCCACCGCCGGTGCCACCACCGCCGCTACCGCCACCATCAGTACCACCGCCACCGCTTCCACCACCGGTCCCACCTCCGTTCGGGCTGCCGGTGCCGCCATTGGTGTCACCGACCGTGCCGCCTCCCTTGCTGCCCGTCCCCATCGAGGTCGAGCCGCTGCCGCTCGCGCAACCGCCGAGCAGCAGCAATGCGCTGAGCAGCGCCGTGGCGGTCAAGGTTGTCTTGGTTCTTTTCATCATTGATCCCCTGGTCAACAAGTGTTCTCGTGTTTGACGTTCCCGAGTTGAAAGGCATGGGGCGCGTGGCGCCGCCGTGCTGCTGTCACAAGCGCAAGCGGTGTGCCACTGAGTGACCAGCTGTGCGCCACGCGCATGGACAAGTTCGATGGCTTGCCGGAAAGCCTTGTGCAGCAACGGTTTGCGGGAAATGGGGGCAACTGCGTGCAGAGCTCGCAAGACCATGCGCGAGGCGTGTGGCGGCGTTACGCGTTACGTAACGCGCTACGGCGCGAACGGAACATCGGAGGGGGTGGGCGATGGCGCGCGGGGGCGTGCCGGCGCGGTGTTCGCGAGCGTCGGCGTGTGGCGATGGGCGCCGTAACACGTTACGTAGCACGTAACGTCGGAAAGCGCGGCAATGCGTCCTCGCATGGCCTCATTTCCATGCCGGGCTTTGGCCCGCAAAGGCGCGCCCTGCAAGGCTTTGCGGGCGATGCGCCGGGCTGCGCGGCCGGCACGTTCCGCATCGTTTCTCTCCATGGCACACGCCTTGCGGACCAAGGCGTCGAGTCCCCGCTGCACGGGGACCGCCGGCACCACGGGACGGGTCAGGGTTCCGCGCCGGTCCGATCCACAAGGAGAAACACAATGAAGCGGACGAATTCGACGCGACGCGCGCCGGTGATGATGGCGCTGGCGTGCGCATGCGTACTGGGGATGATGGCGGGCTGCTCGTCGAGCGGTTCGGGTAGTGGCACGCGGCCGCCTGCGACGACGCCGCCTCCAAGCAATGGCGGCGGCGGTGACGATGGAGGCGGCACGCCGCCGCCGACCACGTCGAAACCGACCACGCCGACGGGCCAGGTCGCGGAAGGCGCCGGCAATACGGTGACGGCAACCGGCAATGCGATCTCGGAAATCGGCAAGCAGATCCAGGGCGCCAATCTGCCGATCGTCAGCGACGCGACGGGCAAGGCGACCGGCCAGGTGGTCGTCGATGCCGGCAACACGGTGGCCGCGCTGGGCGCGGGCGTGCGCGATGGCCTCGGCAAGATGGGCGCGGTGGACAACCCGGTCGGCGTGACCGTGGCAAGCACCGGCAATGTCGTCACGCAAACCGGCCATACCTTGTCGAGCACGGGGGACCTGGTGAACTCGCTGGGCCAGGACCAGCTGAAGGTGCTGTCGCCGGTGACCACGCCGGTGGGCGCCGTGATCAATCACGTGGCCGGCGGCGTGCAGCAGTTGGGCGAGAAGCTGGGCGACAAGCTGTCGACCGGCCCGGTCGCGCAGCTGACCGGCCAGACCAGCAAGGTGATCGTGCCGTTGACCAGCAAGCTGACGGACACCACGCAGGCGCTGGGTGCCACCACGCGCCTGGGGGCGCCGGTCGACAACCTGTTGACCAAGGTCGGCGGCGTGGTCGCGCATACCGGCACGCACCTGAGCGCGACGAAGGCCCCGGTGGTCGGCCCGGTGGGCGGTGTCGTGACGGAAGTCGGCAGGACCGTGGCCGCAGCGGGTGGACTGGTCCACGGTGATGGCAATGCAGGCAGCGGTGCGGGCAATCCGCTCGGTGGCCTGCTTGGCGGTCTGCCTCTCACCCAAACGGGTGGTCAGGCGGGCAGTGGTTCTGACAAGGGTGCCGGCAGCGGCAAGACCGGCGGTGTGTTGGCACCGGTCGGTGGGCTATTGGCACCTGTGACCGGCCTGGTCGGCACGCTTGGAGCGCTGGGGCGCTAAGGCGTAGTCGACTGCTGCCATGGCACCAGTCCGGGGGCCATGCCAGGCAGCTTGATGGTGCGCAGTCGGACGATCCCCGCGGCTGCGCATCTTTTTTTATTCAGGGAAGCGGAAAGACCGTCCGCCATCCGTAGTAGTCCTAATGCATGAGCCGACAGTAGGAGCACTGTCAATCGGGGCAACTGAAAACTTTTGTCAAGACAGCAAACGGATGTAGCTGAAATTAAAAAATTCCTTTATAAAAACAACACGGATACTTGCTGCACGAGATCAGCCAAGCCATTAGAGCCAGGCGATCGCGCGGATCGACGCGGTATCCAAAGTGTTGGGATAACTAGCAATAAAGAAGGAGCGGTCATCATGAAACAGGGGTTCTTGCGTTTCATTCGGGACGAGCGGGGGGCGACGGCCATCGAATATGGTCTGATCGCGGGTCTGATCGCGCTGGCGGTCGCTGGTGCAGCCGAGTCCCTCGGCACAAACTTGAGCGGTGCCTTCACTAAGTTGGCTGGGAAGCTCGAAGCCTTCGTCAAGTAAGCGCAGACAGGCATCACGCTACTTCTCCATGGCACTCATCGTCACGCTCCTCTGCGTGACGACCCTTTGGACTGACTTTCACTACCGCAAAGTACCGAACCTCGCATTGGCGTGCGCGCTGATTGCGGCCGGTCTCGTGCTGTCTCTCGGCTACGACGCGTCGATGCCGCTGGGAACGCGCGCGCTCGGATTCGCGATCGGGTTTGCGATCATGCTGCCGGCTTACCTGCTCGGCCGCATGGGCGCCGGCGACGTGAAGTTCTTCGCGGTAGTGGGACTGTTCATCGGGCCGTCGGGCTTGCTGCCGGTATGGCTGGTCGGCACGTTGCTGGCGTTCGTCCATGCTTGCGCCGTTCTTGCGCTTCGTCATTCGGCGGTCGTCGGGTGGTTCGGGATTGCCATGGGGCAGTGGCAACGCCGTTTCGGCATATTCGATGCATTGCGCCCGGAGACCGTGGCGCGAACTCGAGGCATTCCCTATGCCGCGTACCTTGCCATCGGGGTGCTGCTATGGCTATCGGTTGGGCAAGGCAGTTCCTGAAGAGCGATATGCGCCACCGGTTGGCGCCAACATAAGACAAACCGGATGAATGCATGAAACTGGGGAAAAGGGGGCTTATGCCATCGCGAGCCCGCGCGCGAGGCATCGCCGCGCTGGAATTCGCCGTGGTCTTGCCTGTGCTGCTCGCACTGGTGCTGGGCATTGTCTACTACGGCATGATCCTGGTCCTCGAGCAGGTGTTGACGCTGGCAGCGGCCGAAGGCGCGCGCGCGGCGTTGCGCTACCCCAGTGGCGCCGTCGACGGCAGTATTGCCGCATCCAAGGACTTGCGCGTGGCAGCGGCTGCCGACACCGCGCTTGCCGCGCTGCCTGCCAGCATCAAGTCAAATCTTGCTTCCGCCGGCAATCTCGCGTCGGCGGCACCCTGCAGCGCGCCGGCCGACGCAATCTGCGTCAGCGTGACGTTGCGCCTGCCGGCCGCCAACATCCTGCCGCGCATTCCCTTCGTGCCCGTTCCCGAAACGCTGATGGGCAGTGCCGTCGCGCAATTGGCGCCCGATATCTGAGCACCAACATGTCGCGGCACCTTTTCTACCCCAATGACATAGTGCGCGAATTCCACGCCATGCACGGACATCTCCCATGACCAGCAAACAGATCCGAATCGTTGCCATCGTGCTGCTGGCCTTGGCAGGGCTGCTCGCGCTGCTTGCCTGGCAGGTCGGGCGGGGGCCCGCCAAACCGCCCGTGCATCCGGCTTCATCGCCCGCGGCCTTGCATCCGGTCGTGATCACCACCAGGCCCGTGGAGGCCGGCAAGCCCTTGAGTGCAGATGCATTGAGGGTGGAGATGCTGCCAATCGATCCGACGGGCGGCTACAAGTCCGTTGATGCGGTGGCGGGCCAGATTCCGCTGGTGGCGCTCGGCGCCAATGTGCCGGTGCTGGAGGGCCAACTGGCCGGCGGTCTTGCCTCACAGGTGCCTGAAGGCGAGCGCGCGGTCGCCATTGCCGTCGACGAGGTCATCGGTGTGGGGCATCGCGTGCGGCCGGGCGACCTTGTCGACGTGTTCCTCGTACTGCGGCGGGACAGTCAGGAAATCGACGGCAGCCAGGCCCGCTTGCTGCTTTCCAGGCTGCGCGTACTGGCGTATGGCGTAAACGCCGTCAACGATTCGCGCGAAGGCGCGCCCGAACAGATGATGAACCGCCGCGAAGGCGCCAAGACCGCGGTGCTGACGGTGCCGCTGGCGCAGGTCAGCAAGCTGACGATGGCGCAGCAGGCGGGCCGCCTGGTGCTGGCGCTGCGCAATCCGCACGATGACGGCATGCCGAGCGAGACGCTGTTCGCGGAGCCCGCG
>NZ_JCBAJO010000399.1:0-2523 GCF_059772245.1 Cupriavidus sp. R6-3 | reverse complement strand
GGCCTGGCGCGCGTTGTGCTCGGACAGATAGCGGATCAGCCCGTCGATGCCGTCGCGCTCGACGATGTCGCCGAACTGGCGGCGATAGACCTCGATCAGCCACGCGCCCATCATGTTGATGTCGTAGATCTTCCAGCCGTCGGCGCCGCGCCGCAGCCGGTAGTCGATCTGGTTCTCGTCGCCCGCGGTGATCACGCGCGTGCGCACCACCACGTCGTCGGCATTGGCGCCGCCCTGCACCGGCGCATAGCGGAATTCGACATTCTGGCCGCGCAGCTGGGACAGCGACAGCGCATAGGTGTGGACCAGCAGCGTGCGGAACTGCTCGACCAGTTGCTGCTGCTGCGCGGGATTGGCGGTGCGCCAGGCGGGACCGAGCGCGAGCCGCGTGGTGCGCGCGAAATCGGTATAGGGAAGGAACTGGCGCCGTACCACGGCCACGACGCTGGCCTGATCGCCGGCGCTGGCCGCGGAATCGGCGCGCACCGCGGAAATCACCCCTTCCACCGCGGTGCGCACCAGCCGGTCGGGCGCGGCGCGCTCGGCGGCGTTGGCAGGCAGCGGCCAGATCAGCATGGCGGCCGCGATGGGGAGTGCGATGGGGAGTGCGATGGGGAGTGCGATGGGGAGTGCGGGCAGTGCCAGCGGAGCGGGCAGTGCCAGCGGAAGCGCGATGGCCAGCGCGGGAAGCGGCGAGCGGGAGCGGGAACGGGAACGGACAGGGAACATGGAGAGCGATCCGACGGCATGACGACGAACATGGCGATCCGAGCGATCGAGTATAGACCCGCCGCCAGCGCCGCTGTAGTGGCCTGCGCCCACGCTGGCCTCGCATGCTGACCGCGGCCATTACCCGCCTGGTGATGCTGGCGACCGCGCGCGCCTGGCTGACCATCGCGCTGGCGGCCGTGGTCTGCGCCGGCAGCGGCTGGTATGCGGCCCGGCACTTCGCGATCAATACCGATATCGGCCGCCTGCTCGATGTCGACGCACCCTGGGCTCGCTACGACGCCGCGCTGAACGAAGCCTTCCCCGACCGCGACCGCCTGATGCTCGCGGTGGTGCGGGCGCCGGTCCCCGAACTGGCCGAAGCCGCCGCCGATGCGCTGGCGCAGTCGCTGCGCAATCAGCCGTCCCGCTTCGAGGCGGTGCGCCAGCCCGGCGGCGGCGCCTTCTTCGCGCGCAACGGCCTGCTGTTTCTCGATACGCCGACGCTGGCGCGGGTCACGCGCGACCTGACCGATGCGCGGCCGCTGCTCGATGCGCTGGCGCGCGATCCGTCCTTGCGCGGGCTGGCCGACACGCTGTCGGTCACGCTGGGCCTGCCGCTGCAGATGGGCCAGGTCACGCTGGCGCAGATGGCGCCGCTGCTGTCGCGCAGCGCGATGGCGCTCGAGCAGGTGCTGGCAGGCAGGCCGGCGGCGCTGTCCTGGCGCACGCTGGCCGACCCCACGCCGGCGTCCGGTCCCGCGCTGGCCTTCGTCGCGGTCAGCCCGGTGCTCGATTACGGCGACCTGCAGGCCGGCGCCGATGCCTCGGCCGCGATCCGCGCCCGTGCGGCGCAGCTGCAGCTGGCACAGCACTACGCGGCCGAGGTACGGCTGACCGGGCCGCAGGCGCTGGCCGACGACGAGTTCGCCTCGGTGGCCGACGGCGCCGCGCTGAACGGCGCGGTGACGGTGCTGGTCGTGATCCTGATCCTGTGGCTGGCGCTGCGTTCGGCGCGGCTGATCGTTGCCGTGCTGCTGAGCCTGTTCGCTGGCCTGGCCGTCACCGCGGCGCTGGGGCTGGCAATGGTCGGCGCGCTGAACATGATCTCGGTCGCCTTCGCGGTGCTGTTCGTCGGCCTCGGCGTGGACTTCGGCATCCAGTTCGGCGTGCGCTACCGCGCCGAGCGCCACGACCGCGACCATATCGTGACGGCGCTGGCCCATACCGCGCAGGCGCTGGCGGTGCCGCTGTCGCTGGCGGCGGCGGCCACCGCCGCCGCGTTCTTCGCCTTCCTGCCGACCGACTATCGCGGCGTGGCCGAACTGGGCCTGATCGCCGGCGTCGGCATGTTCGTCGCGTTCCTGACCACGGTCACGCTGCTGCCGGCGCTGATCCGCGTGCTGCAGCCCGACGGCGAGACCGTGGCGCCCGGCATCCGCTGGCTCGCGCCCGCCGACGAGTTCTTCGAGCGCCATCGCAAGCCGGTGCTGTGGGTCACCTGCGTCGTGATCCTGGCCGCCTCGCCGCTGCTGACGCAGCTGCGCTTCGATTTCGATCCGCTGAATTTGAAGGACCCCGCCTCCGAATCGATGGCAACGCTTCGATCGCTGAAGGACGCGCCGCAGGCCGGCACCGAGGATGTCAGCGTGCTGGCGCCCTCGCTCGATGCCGCACGTGCGCTGGCGACGCGGCTGTCGGCACGGCCCGAGGTCGAGCGCGTCACCACGCTCGACAGCTTCGTGCCGCACGATCAGGACGCCAAACTACCCTTGATCGCATCGGCGGCGCAGGCGCTGCTGCCGGCGCTGACCC
>NZ_JCBAJO010000398.1:0-2523 GCF_059772245.1 Cupriavidus sp. R6-3 | reverse complement strand
TTCGCCACCGCCATCGTGGCCGCGGTGACGATTTGTCTCGCGCTGATGTTCCCGCGCGAGCCGCTGCGCGAGCGGCTGCTCGGCGAAGGGCTGCATGCGGGCCGCTCGATGGATGGAGCGACGCTCGACTATCTGCGGGCCTGGCTGCGTGTCTCGCCGCCCGATGCCGCGCTGGTGGCGGAGCTGGCCGAGCAATTTGCGCGCGAGGGCCGGCTGGAGGACGCCGAAACGCTGCTGGCCGGAATAGATTCCTCCGTGACCGATGAGGTCGCGCTGCCGATGCTGCGTGCACGGCTCGATGTGGCGCGCCAACGGGCCAATGCCGCCGCGGCCGACATGCCGGCCCGCCAGCGGTATCGGTCCGAGCAGCGCACGCTGCTGCGGCAGGCCGCGGCCATGCCGGCAGCGCCTTCGGACCTGATTGCCTTCGCGGCGCAGGCGCGCGCGCTCGGCGCCGACGATCTGGAAGTCGCCTTCTATCGCGCCCTCGCGTGCCCGAAGCCTGCGCACGCCGCCCTTGCCGGGCGTCGTCACCCGGTCGCCCCGGTGCGGTCCGAATGGCGTGAAGCGCGGGAGAACCCGCGGCGGGTGCGCGGTTGATGCCGCGCACGCTGACAGCAGGCAAGTGTTGGATCCGGAGAAGCGAATGAGTGCAACGGCGATGGGCGACCGGCGCGCGGCCGCGGGCACGATCGGTCCGATCCACCGGGCGGACGATGTCCGTGCGGCATGGCTGGCGCCCGCCATGGGCGCCGGCAATGCCCGCGGCGCCGTGCTGGAACTGACCGTGCTGATGACCGCGGCGATGGCGCTGTGCTATGCGGCGATGCCCGGCAATCCCTTGCTGCTCGACCTGGGCTTTCCCTGGGCCTGGCTGTTGCCGCTGGTACTGGCGCTGCGCTACGGCACGCTGGCCGGCATCGGCGCGGCGCTGATGCTGCTCGGCGGCTGGTTCCTGTTCCACCGGATCGGCGCCCAGCCCGGGGCGTTTCCGCGACCGTTCTTCATCGGCGGCACGCTGCTGGTGCTGTTGGCCGGACAGTTCGGCGACGTTTGCGCCAGCCGGCTGGCGCGCCAGCGTTCGATCCACCGCTATCTCGACGAACGCCTGGCGGCGCTGACCAGGCAGCACTATCTGCTGCGCATCTCGCATGCTCGGCTCGAAAGCGATCTGCTGGCCCGGCCCACCACGCTGCGCGATACGCTGGCCCGGCTGCGCGCGGCGACCGCCGAGCAGGCCGGGGTCGAGCCGCAATTGGCGGCGGTACGCGGCGAGCGCGTGCCGCCCCGGCCCCTGGCCGCGGCGGCACCGATGATGCAACTGGCCGCGCAGGCCTGTCAGCTCGAGGCCGCGGCGCTTTATCGCTGCGACGGCGAGCGGGTGTTGCCGAAAGCCGCGGCGACGGTCGGACCGGGCTGCAGGCTCGATGCCGGCGATCCGCTGCTGCGGCGCTGTCTGCAGACCCGTCAGCTGGCGCATCGCCGCGCTGATGGCGGCGATGGCGGCGATGGCGTGCACAGCCGCTACCTCGCCGTGGCACCGGTACTGGCCGGTCCCGATCGCCTGCTCGGCGTGCTGGTCATCGAGCGCATGCCGTTCCTCGCGCTGCATCACGACAACCTCGAACTGCTGCTGGTGCTGCTTGGCTATTACGCCGACGGCGTCGAGCATGCCGAGGCGGCGCGCGCGGTCGAGCGCGTGCTGCCCGACTGCCCGCACGAGTTCGCGCTGGACTATGCGCGGCTGGCGCGACTGCGGCGCGAGGCAGGCATCGCCAGCACCGTCGTGGCGCTGGCCTTCGGCGCCGACGAGCACAGCGCCGACTGGTTCGAACAAGCCGTGCGCAGCCGCCGCGCGCTCGATCTGGGGTGGGCCTGCGAGGGCGGCCCGCAACGCGTGCTGACGACGCTGATGCCGCTGGCCGATGGCGAGGCCGCGTCCGGCTATCTGCTGCGGATCGAACGGATGCTGCAGGCGCAGTTCGGCATCGATTTCGAACGGGGACGGATCGGCATCCATACTCTGCCGGTGCCCGCCGATGGCGATCCCGAACCGCTGCGCCGCCTGCTGCAGCGCTGCCAGGGCGGCGCCGCGCGGGGGCTGTCCGGGAGCGACGATGCTTGAGGCCCTGCTTGCCGTCGCCGGCGGCGCGGTGCAACTGGCCGCGCTGGCGGTGCTGCCGCACGGCAACGGCGCGACCGAGGCAACCGGCGCGCTGCTGGCGTATCTGGGCATGCAGGCGCTGGCGGCCGCGTTGCTGGCGATACCGCTGCAGCGCCTGCTGTCCCGGCACGTTCGCATGCCGTCCCGCGTGGCCTCCCGCGTGGCCTCGCGCACGACGTCGGCGTATCTGTTCGTCGCCGGCGCGCTGGTTCCGCTGGGCGGCCTGCTGGTCGTGCTGCCCGGCATGGCGCTGGCCAGGCTCGGGCATCGTACGCCGGCCATCGGCGGCATGGCTTCCGTGGCGCTGCCCGAGTTCGCGGGCGCAATGGGGGCCTGCGTTCCTGATCGGCCGGCGAATC
>NZ_JCBAJO010000397.1:0-2538 GCF_059772245.1 Cupriavidus sp. R6-3 | reverse complement strand
GCGGGGCGCCGGACGCTCGGTGAGGCACGGTGGTCGGGGTCGTTCGAGTCATGGCAACACTCCTTCAGATTGGGATCCGGGGCGGTTCTGGGAACCTTGACGAGGGGAGACGGCTTGGCCAAGCACGGTTAGCAGTCTACGAACCGGGCCGGACGCGGCGGTGACGCCAGCCTGACAATTGCGTCAGGATCGGAGGCGCGCCGCGCACCGCGGGTGGCCGGACAAATACCCGGTGGCAGCACGGCTTGCACGGTGATGCCCACGCCGGCGGCAAGCTGACAACGTTGACAGGTTCGGGCGGCGGCTTTCACCTATAGTTGCCGGAAATGGCGGGCGGAAGCCGTTGGCGCGGACATTGCGGGCGACGGCTGTGCCGCGAGTTTGGCGCCAACTGTTTGGCCGCAACTTTGCCGCGAACTTGCCGGACTTGGAGGGCCGGACCCATGAAACTGTTGTTGGTAGAGGACGAGATCAAGACCGTCGACTATCTGCGCCGTGGGCTGTCGGAAAACGGCTATGTGGTCGACACGGCGACCAACGGGGTCGATGGCCTGCACATGGCCTGCACCGAGCCCTACGACGCGATCGTGCTCGACGTGATGCTGCCCGACCTCGACGGCGTGTCGATGCTCAAGTCGCTGCGGCGCGAGCAGCAGACGCCGGTCATCATGCTGACCGCGCGTGACGATCTGGACGACCGGCTCAACGCCTTCGACGCCGGCGCCGACGATTACCTGGCCAAGCCGTTCTCCTTCCTCGAGCTGCTGGCCCGCCTCAATGTGCTGACCCGTCGCGGCCGCCAGAGCGAGCCCTCGCAGCTGACGGTCGGCGACTTGCGCATCGACCTGCTGTCGCGGCGCGCGATGCGCGGCACCCGGCGGCTCGACCTGAGCGCGCGCGAATTCACGCTGCTGTCGGTGCTGGCGCGGCGCCAGTCGCAGATCGTCTCGAAGACGGCGATCACCGAGCTGGTCTGGGACATCAGCTTCGACTGCAATACCAATGTGGTGGAGGTGGCGATCAAGCGCCTGCGCGCCAAGCTCGACTGGCCGGGCGAGCCCAAGCTGCTGCATACCATTCGCGGCATGGGCTATGTGCTCGAATGCCGCGCCGAGGAAATCGCGTGAGCCGCCGCCGCTCGATCGCCACGCGGCTGGCCGCGATGTTCGCCCTCGCGGCGGCGCTGGTGTTCTCGGTCACCGGCTTCGTGATGTATTACGTCCAGTGCGTCGAGCTCGAGAAGCGCCAGCTCGAGGAGCTCGAGGCGCGCTTCCAGCTGATCGGCCCGA
Source organism: Cupriavidus sp. R6-3 (assembly GCF_059772245.1). Taxonomy (NCBI): domain Bacteria; kingdom Pseudomonadati; phylum Pseudomonadota; class Betaproteobacteria; order Burkholderiales; family Burkholderiaceae; genus Cupriavidus; species Cupriavidus sp. R6-3. Next base: position 1,249 of record NZ_JCBAJO010000397.1, on the reverse strand, counting down.
AGGCCGCCCACTACGGCACGCAGCCGCAATGGGAGCGCTTCGGCGCGGTGCTGACCGGCATGACGCCAGAGGACGACAGCCTGCGCTATTTCGTCGACACGCCCGATGCGCGCTTCCGCTTCGGCAAGCCGTTTCCGCGCGACGCGGTCACCGTGCAGCGTGCGCCGGATGTCTGGACGGTGCAGTTCGACGACCGCAGCTTCCTGATGCTCAAGCGGATCATTCCCGCGCTGGACGAGCGCCCGGCGCTGGCGCTGGTGGTCGCGGTCGATCAGGCGCCGTTCTACCAGACCAGCCGCGTGCTGGGTGTCGCGCTGATCGTCTGCTCGGCGCTCGGTGTGCTGGCGGTGGCGGTGCTCGGCTGGCGCATCGCCAAGGTCGGGCTGGCGCCGATCGAGGCGCTGTCGCGTCATGCCGGCGAGCTCAATCCGCGCAAGCTGGAGCGGCTGCCCGATACCGATCTGCCGGCCGAGCTGTCCGGCCTGGTGCTGGCGTTCAACGGCGCGCTCGACAAGCTCGAACGCGCCTACGTGCAGCTGTCCGCCTTCAATGCCGATGTCGCGCATGAACTGCGCACGCCGCTGGGCAACGTGATCGGCCAGACCCAGGTGGCGCTGTCACGCCCACGCAGCGCGCGCGAGCTGGAGGACATCCTGCAGTCGAACCTGGAGGATCTGGAACGGCTCGGCCGCATCGTCGTCGACATGCTGTTTCTCGCGCAATCGGACCGGGGTGCGCTGGCGCGCGATCTGGTCGAGGTGTCGGTCGCGCACGAGGTGCGCCGCAGCGCGGACTTCCTCGACATGCTGTTCGAGGATGCCGGCGCGACGCTGGAGATCGTTGGCGACGCGCGGGCCCGCGTCAACGCCTCGCTGCTGCAGCGCGCGATCACCAATCTGCTCGGCAATGCGCTGCAGCATGGCCTGCATGGCCGTCCGGTCGCGGTCGAGATCGGCGACGAGGCCGGCGTGGTGACGATTGCGGTGCGCAACGAGGCCGACCCGTTGTCCACCGCGCAGATGGACCGGCTGTTCGACCGCTTCTACCGCGTCGACAGCGCGCGCGCCGACAGCCGCCAGAACCACGGGCTCGGACTGGCCATCGTCAAGGCCATCGCCACAATGCATGGCGGCGCGGTGTTCGCGCGCCAGTCGCGCGGCGTGGTCTGCATCGGCCTGACGCTGCCGGCGCTGCCGCCGCAGGCGCCGACGTCCGACAGCCTGCCTCCGCTGACACAGGCGGCCACGGC
>NZ_JCBAJO010000396.1:0-2549 GCF_059772245.1 Cupriavidus sp. R6-3 | reverse complement strand
TCCACCACGTCCACCACGTCCTCGAACTCCGTCCCCTCTGCCGACTCCACCGACTCTGCCGGCGAGACCGTTGCCGCATGGTTGGCGCACGCGCCGCCCGCGCTGCAGCAGCGGCTGTGGTTCCCGCTGTGCGTGGCCGCGCTGAACACGCCGGCCGAGCAGGCCGATGCCCGCGTGTTCCGCCGCGTGCTGCGCGACAGCCTGCTGGCGGCGCGCGACGACAGCGACATGCTGGTACCGCGCTGGGACCTGAGCCGGCTGTTCCCCGAAGCCGCCGCGCAGGCGATCGTGGCCGCGGGCGGCACGGTCCGGACCGGCGCCGCGGTGCAGACGATCGCGCGGAGCGCGCGCGGCTGGGTGCTGCGGACCGCCTCCGGCCAGCAGGAGGTCGCGCAGTTGATCATCGCCACCGCGCCGCGGCAGGCGGCACGGCTGCTGGCGCAGATATCGCTGGGCCCGGACCCGGCCGCGCACCCGGTCGCGCACCACGCCGCCGCACTGAAGGCCGCCGCCGCGACGCTGCACGCCTTCGACCATGTGCCGATCGTCACGCTGTATCTGAACGTCGGCGCGCTGCGTCTGCCGCGTCCTTTCCTGGCGCTCGACGCCAGCGCCGCCGCGCCGGGGCAATTCGTCTTCGATCGCGCCGCGCTGTCCAGCGAGTACCACGGCGCCTTGCAGGACCCAGCCCGCGACAACGTCTGGTCGGTCGTCATCAGCGCCGCCGACGATGCCGCCGCGCTGCCGCAGGGCGAGCTGGCGCGGCGCGTGCGCGCGCAACTTGCCGCGCAACTGGCGCCCGTCATACCCGATGCCGCGCGCCTTGCCGAAGCGCGCGGCGAGTTCGTGATCGCCGAACGCCTGGCCACGTTCCGCTGCGTGCCCGGCCTGGCGCGTCCCGGCAACGATATCGGCGTGCCGGGTCTGGCGCTGGCGGGCGACTATACCGACGGGCGGGCCGAACCGGGCGGAGCTTGTGGCGCCTATGGCCCCTACCCGGCCACCATCGAAGCGGCGACGCGCAGCGGCTCGGCGGCCGCGGCGCTGCTGCAACGCGAACGCGTGCCGTCCGCCCCGACGGCATGACTCCCCTTTTCACCGACGTACCGAAGAGCCAGCACATGCATTCCCCCTCTCCTTCCCTGGGCCAGTCCATTCTCGATGCCGCCGACGCGCTCGCGCGCTTCTCCGATATGGAAGACGGCCTGACCTGCGCCTATCTGACGCCGGCTCACCGCGCCGCGGCGGCCATGCTCGCCGAGCGCATGCGCGCGGCCGGCATGCAGGTGCGCGTCGATGCGATCGGCAACGTGATCGGCCGCTACGAGGCCGATCCGTCGGCCGGTCCCGACGCGAAGGTGCTGATGACCGGCTCGCATTTCGACACGGTGCGCAACGGCGGCCGCTATGACGGGCGCCTGGGCATCCTGTTGCCGATCGCGGTGGTCGGCGCGCTGAACGAGGCCGGCATCCGGCTGCCCTATCACTTCGACGTGGTGGGCTTCGCCGAGGAGGAAGGGCTGCGTTTCAAGACCAGCTTCCTGGCGAGCAGCGTGCTCGCCGGCCGCTTCGATCCGGCGCTGCTGGCGCGCGCCGACGCCGACGGCATCACGCTGGCGCAGGCGCTGGCCGAATCCGACCTGCCGGGCCGCGGCGATCCCGATGCGCTGCGCGCGGCGGCGGTCGATCCGGCGACGCTGCTCGGCTTCGTCGAAGTACATATCGAACAGGGACCGGTACTGCTGCACCATGACCTGCCGCTGGGCATCGTCACGCAGATCGCCGGCAGCAGCCGCTTCCAGGTGCGCGTCGAAGGGCTGGCCAGCCATGCCGGCACCACGCCGATGACGATGCGCAAGGATGCCGCCGCGGCGGCCGCTGAAATGGTGCTGCTGGTCGAGTCGCGCTGCGGCCAGGCGCCGACGCTGGTCGGCACGGTCGGCCAGCTGCAGGTGCCGAACGGCTCCAGCAACGTGATTCCGGCCGCGTGCCACTTCTCGATGGATATCCGCGCCGGCGAGGACGCGGTGCGCGAGGCCGCGATCGCCGATATCGTCGCCGGCATCGAGGCGATCGCGGCGCGGCGCGGCGTGCGTGCGGAGGTGGAACGGGTGCCGCCGGTCAACAACGCGCCGTGCGCGCCGTGGCTGCGCGCGCAGTTCGCGGCGGTGCTGAACAAGCGCGGGCTGCAGGCCTTCGAGCTGCCGTCGGGCGCCGGGCACGATGCGATGATGATGCAGCGGATCACCGATGTGGCGATGCTGTTCGTCCGCTGCGGCAACGGCGGCATCAGCCACAACCCGCTGGAGACGATCACCGCCGAGGATGCGCAGCTGGCGGCGGAGGTGTTTGTCGATTTCCTGCGGCATTTCAAGCCGCGGTGAACGGCGCCGCGCGGATGGAGCCATCGCTCGCTTTGCGCTTGCGCGGGAGGGAAAAGACCGCGGGCATGGGCGAAGGCAGGGCGGATGCCATTGCCGCTCAGTTGCCCTGGTACATCTCCCTGCTGATGTCGTAGAGGCTCTGCCGCAGCTTGCGCCGTTCGTCGG
>NZ_JCBAJO010000395.1:0-2571 GCF_059772245.1 Cupriavidus sp. R6-3 | reverse complement strand
GTGCTCGCCAGCCGCTCGCTGCCGCTGCGCTTCGCCGCCGACGAGCACCGCCTGATGGTCAGCGGCGCCGGCGCGGAAGGCGAAGGCGGCGATGCGGCGGCGGCCGGCCTGCTCGCGCCGGACGAACATCGCGTGATCGTCTGCCGCGACGCCGTCGCGCACGAGCGCTGGGTACCCGAGTCCTGGCAGCTGGTCGACAGCAACGAGGCCGCGGTGGCGAGCGCCGGCGGCGCGGTGGCGGCGACCGTGCTGCTGCACTACCACGGCAACCGTGCCTTCGAGACGCTGGCCGAACAGGTGCACCGGCTGCGGCGCACGCGCGGCAGCGCGCTGAAGATCGTCGTGCGCGAGGACCAGGAAGCGATGCGGCAGCACTACGAGCTGCTGTTGCTCAATCTCGGCGCCAATCTGGTGATCGCGCGGCGCACGCCGTTCGCGCGCGTGCAGGCGATGCTCGAGGGCGTGCAGGGGCAGGTGTTCTCGCGTCCGCTGCCGGCGGACTACCGCACCGCGCTGTCGGCGGTGCTGACCGGCTCGGCGATCGGCTACGTGCCGCCGGCCGAATTCATCGACACGGTGCGCGGCGCGGTCGAACAGGGCCGGACCATCCGGCTGCCGCACGTGCTGCTGCGCCTGACGCTGCTGCCGGAGGTCGCGCATATCGACGCGCTGCGCGCCTGCCGCATGAACCGTACCGGCGATATCTGCAGCGCCGATGCCGACAGCGTCTATGTGTTCTTCTTTGCCTGCCGGCTCGACGACGCCGACGCGGTCTGCCGGCGCGTGTTCCAGCGGCCGCTGGAGGCGCTGTTCTCGGGCGAGCTGCGCTGCGGCGACGCGCCGACCATCGAGGCCGCGCTGAACGCGTTCGCGCAGCAGGCCGCGGAGCGGACGCTGCCCGACTACAGCGGCTGGCTGCAGGCGCGGGAGGAAGCCAGCGCGGCGGCGGTGGCGGAAGGCGCTGCGGTGGCCGAAGGCGCCACGGTGCCCGCCATGCCGGCCGAGGCAAGTCCGCAGGCCGGAGCCGGTGCCTGGCCCGAGGACCGCGGCGAACATCGCGCCGACATTCGCGCCGAAATCACCGCTGAAAATCGCGCGCGGAATCGCGCCGAGGATCACGCCGAACATCGGGCCGGCCCCAGGCTGCCGCTGCTGTCCCCGCTCGATGCGCTGCGGCCGGCCGCAGCGGCTCACGCCACGCATTCCAAACCCCGCACCGCGCCGACGCCGGCCGCGGTGCCGCTCAAAGCCCGGGAATAGCATCGCCATGCGCGTCTTTATCGGATATTTCATCTGGGGCCTGATACTGGCCGCCCCCGTCGCCTGGCTGATCTGGAAGCTGGACCTGATGCGCGTGATGCCGCGCTGGTTCCAGCCGCGCCAGCGCCGCGCGGTGCGGCTGCCGCCCCAGCTCGAAGGCATCGTGATCCGCGGCAAGCGGTGGCAGGCGCCGAAGGACGGCACGCGATGAAGACGATCGCCATCGTCGCGCCGGTAGGCGGCGCGGGCCGCAGCACGATGACCGCCGCGCTGGCCTCGCTGCTGGCCGGGCGCGGGCATGCGGTGCTGGCGCTGGAGTGCGATCCGCGTAATCTGCTCGGCCTGCATTTTGGCCTGCGCGAGCCGGTCGAACGCGGGCTGGTCGACGCGGCGCTGCGGCCGTCGGCGAGCGACTGGGCCACTGCGGCCCTGCGCAGCGACGACGACGTGCTGCTGGTGCCGTGGGGTCAGGTGGATGGATTGCCTCGCGACAACGGTGGTGGCGACAGCCACGGCCACAGCCACGGCGACGGCGACGGCGACGGCGAACGCGAACGCGAACGCGAATGCGAATGCGGCGGCACCGATGATGACGCCGAGGCCGTCGCCACGCGCTGCCTGATCGAGCAGCCGCACTGGCTGCGCGCGCTGCTGGCGCAGGTCGACCTGCCCGACGACGGCATTGTCCTGATCGATACGCCCGCCTGGCCGGCCCTGCATGCCACGCAGGCGCTCGCCGCCGCGGATCTGGCGCTGGTGCTGGCGCCGCCCGAGCCGGAGGTCTGCGCCACGCTGCCGCGCATGCAACATGCGCTGGAACGGATCGGCCTGCCCTATCGCGTGGTGGCAACGCGGGTCCAGCCCGCGCGCCAGCTGCATGGCGATGTGCTGGCGCTGCTGCGCACCCGGCTGCGCGAGCGGCTGCTGCCCTATCAGGTGCATCTGGATCACGGCCTGCCCGAAGCGCTGGCGCGCGGCGAGAACTTCTGCCGCGCGATGCCGCATTCGCAGGCCGCGCACGATCTGCAGGGCATCGCAGCCTGGCTGTCGCAATGGATCGCGGCATCGCTCGGCGCGGCCGCGCAAGACGCGGGGACACGCAGATGATCCTCGGCGTGCTGCTCGACCTGACCCTGCGGCTGCGTGCCGCGCTGGCCCAAGGCCTGGATCTTGGCGAGCGGCCCGCGCGCAACGAATGGCTGGTGCGCCTGTTCTTCCGCCCGGCGCGGCCCGGCAAGCGCGACTGGCCGGCCGAGTTTGCCGCGTGGCTGTCGGCCCGCTCCGCCGAGCGTCTTGGCATCGATCCACGGC
>NZ_JCBAJO010000394.1:0-2588 GCF_059772245.1 Cupriavidus sp. R6-3 | reverse complement strand
CGTGCCGCGTCTTGCTTCCCCATGGTTTCCCCGTTTTGTTGCCTCGACGACGCGGCGTCGTCGCTCCCCCGGCCCGGATATGAATCTTGTAACTACGAGCCGAATCCTAGCGAACGGTACAAAAAGGGAATGTCAACAATTGTCAAACGTGGCATGCCGCACACGCGCGGTTCGACGCAATCAGTAGAATCACCATCAACAAAAAAGCTACACACAAGCCGTGCCTCGATGCGCGGCCTCGCTGCGGGACCGCGATTGCATCTGGGATCAGGCTGCGCCCATCTGGGCGCCGACAACACAGAGCCATGCCACGGACCGCAGCTTCGGGAATGTCGACGGCGTCATCCGGGTCAAGCTCTCTGACATGAATTCGCGCTGCGCCGGCCATGCCCGCGCGCGCATTGCCTTACACCACTGGCGTCGCGATCCGCTCGCGCGCCGACAGGGAGACGATTGCATGTCGCCGGATTTACCCACTGCCTATCTGACGTTGCTGGTGCTGTTCGCCAGCACGCTGGGCATCTCGATCGGCCTGCGCTATGGCGCCGCGCAAGCGGGCCACCGTGCGCGCTGGACCGACGCCCATGCGCTTGCCTCGCTGGGCGGCATGGCGCTGGCCCTCGGCGCGATCGCGCCGGCGCCGCTGTGGGCCGTACTGGCACAGTCGCTGTGCCTCGGCGCCCAACTGATGCTGGTGCGCGGCCTGGCCGCGAGCGGCATGGCGATGGCCCCGCATCATCTGCGTGCGATGGTGGCCGGCGGCGTCGCCTCGGTGGCGCTGCTCGGGCTGATCGCCACGGTGCAGGATGCCGTGATGGCCGAGCGCGCGATCCGCACGCTGGGCCACGCGATCACCGCGCTGGTGGTCTGGCAGGCGCTGCGCCTGCTCAACCGCGAGCGCCGCTCGCATACGATCGCCCATTCGCTGGTATGGGTCGCCTGCTGCGCGCAACTGGCGACGCAGGCGCTGTGCCTGGCGCTCGCGCTGGCCGCCGGCGGGGCCGGTGCCTGGAGCGCGCTGCGGCCCGACGAGCCGGGCATGCTGGCCCAGGCGCCGCTGCTGCTGATGCTGATCGCGGTGCTGTCCGGCGTGGTCGGTTTCACGCTGCTGAGCGCGGAGCGTCAGCTGGCCGAGCAGCGTGCGCGCGCCCGCCTCGATTCGCTGACCGGGCTGTTCCATCGCGGCGCGCTTGACGACGCCGCGATGACGCTGGCCGCCGAGGCCGCCCGTACCGGCAAGCCGCTGTCCTGCCTGGTGATCGACGTCGATCGCTTCAAGCAGGTCAACGACCGCGCCGGCCATCAGGCGGGCGACCAGGTGCTGAAGCGGATCGCCGAGACGCTGCGCCGCGCCTGTCGCGCCAGCGACGTGGCGGCGCGCTTCGGCGGCGAGGAGTTCTGCCTGCTGTGCCCGAACACCGGCGAGGAGGAAGCCGTGCTGCTGGCCGAGCGCATCCGGGCACGCATCGCGGCCATCGCACTGCCGGAAGACATCGGCGGGCATGCCAGCGTCAGCATCGGCATCGCGCTGGCGCAGCACGCCGGCGATGCGCGCCGCAGCTGGGAGCGTCTGTTCGCCGAAGCCGACCGCGCGCTCTATCGCGCCAAGCGCGAAGGACGCAACCGGGTGATTCACGCCGCCGCGGGCGCCGGTATTGCGGCCAACGCGGCCAATGTGGCCAACGGCGCGAATGCCGCCAACGCTGCCAACGAGGCCGCCGAACCGGCCGCGTGGAGCGTGGCGTGCGGCGTGTCGGTCAGCGGCTGAGCGCGACCGAGCGCGACCGAGCGCGACCGAGCGCGACCGAGCGCGACTGAGCGCGACTGAGCGCGGCTGAGCGCGGCGGGCGCGCAGCCGGACGCGCGCTACGACGCCCGTTGTCCCTCGCTCCTTCGTCACCGCACCTTCGCTGCGGACCGCTGCCCTGGCAGCGCCGCAGCAACGCGCCGGCGGCGCCCTAGCGCGCCCCGCCCTGCGCGTAGAAATTCGCCAGCGCGCGGGCGTCCGCTTCGCCCAGCCGCTGCGCGATGCCGCGCATCGCCCCATCGTCGTCGTTGTGGCGGCTGCCGGTGCGGAACGCATCGAGCTGCTTGGCCAGATAATCCGCGGGCTGCCCCGTCAGGCGCGGCAACAGGAAGCCCTGTCCCTCGCCTTCCACGCCATGGCAATTGGCGCAGGCCGGCAGCGCGCGCCCGTTGTCGCCGGACGCATGCAGCGTCAGGGCCGCCGATTGGCCATCTTCGGCCAGCGTCAAAGACGGTGCAGGCTGGGCCGCGTAGTAGCGGGCCACCGCCGCCACCTCGTCGTCCTTGAGCGCCTTGGCGATCGGCGCCATCACCGGATCGACGCGCCGGCCCTCGCGATAGTCGAACAGCTGCTTGGCCAGATACTCGGCGGGCATGCCGACCAGCGACGGAAACGCGCCGGCCGGCACCGCGGCGCCCGCCGCTCCCGGGGAGCCTCCCGTGGCATGGCACGACACGCAGGCCATCGCCCCGGCGCCATTGCCGCTCGCGGCGATCGTCGCGCCGCGCTTGTCGGCGTTCTTGTCCTCGCTGTTGCCGGCCTCCTTGCCCGCGTCCTTGCT
>NZ_JCBAJO010000393.1:0-2600 GCF_059772245.1 Cupriavidus sp. R6-3 | reverse complement strand
GGAGCGGCTGGCGCAGCGCGACTTCGACACGCTGTCGGCCGAGGAATGGCGCGCGCTGCAGCATCTGATCCGCTCGCGCCGCACCCATCTGGCCACCGAGCGCACGCGCCGGCTGCGCGCCGCGACCCACGGCGCCCATGCCGACCTGCGCGCCAGCGCGCGTCTGGCGGTGCGCCAGCACGGCGAATGGATGCGCTGGAAATATCGCCGCCACGCCGAGCGCCGCCCGCCGCTGGTGCTGCTGCTCGATATCTCCGGATCGATGAGCCAGTATTCGCGTGCGGTGCTGTACTTCTGCCATGCCTTGATGCAATCGCGCGAGCGGCTGTCGGTCTTCCTGTTCGGCACGCGGCTGACCAATGTCAGCCGGGCGCTGCGGGAGCGCGATCCGGACGACGCGGTCGAGGCCATCTCGCAGCAGGTGAGAGACTGGGCCGGCGGCACGCGCATCGGCGCCGCGCTGGCGACTTTCAACCGCCAGTGGGCGCGCCGCACGCTGGGCGGCCGCGCCACCGTGCTGCTGGTCACCGACGGCCTCGATCACGAACGGATCGACCTGCTCGGCGACGAGATGGCGCGCCTGCGGCGTTTCGCCCATCGCATCGTCTGGCTGAATCCGCTGCTGCGCTACGCGGGCTTCACACCGCAGGCGCGCGGCGTGCAGGCGATCCTGCCGCATGTCGACGCGCTGCGCCCCGCCCACAACCTGGCGAGCCTGTTCGCGCTGGAATCGCTGCTGGCGGCGCCGCCTTCCGCACCGCATTCCGCATCGCATTCCGTGGCGCAACAGCGCCCCGGTCCGGCCCCGGGCCGGCGAGCCCCCAACGACAAGGAGAACCCCGCACCATGGAAATGACCCAAACCCACCGGCTGCCGGTGCCGCAGCAGGTCGCCTGGGAGGCGTTGAACGACACGGCCCTGCTCCAGCATTGCATTCCGGGATGTGAGAGTATCGAGCCCGATGGCGACAACGCCTATCTGCTCAGCATGACGGCCGCGATCGGGCCGGTGAAGGCAAAGTTCAAGGGCCGGATGGCGCTGCAGGACATCCAGGCGCCGGACAGCTATACCATCGCGTTCGACGGCCAGGGCGGCGCGGCCGGCTTCGGCAAGGGCACCGCGAAGGTGCGGCTGGACCCCGACGGCGACGAGACCGTGCTGTCGTACACGGTGCAGGCGCAGGTCGGCGGCAAGATCGCGCAGATCGGCTCGCGGCTGGTCGACGGCGCCGCGCGCAAGATGGCGGACACCTTCTTCACGCGCTTTTCCGAGGCGGTCAGCGGCGGCCAGCAGCCGGCCGACGGACAGACAGGCGAAGCCGGTGAACCTTTGGCGGGCGAATCGAACCAAGCCACTGCCGCCGGCGAACCGGCTGACAAACAAGCAGGCGAACAAACCAAACGGAAGCGATCATGGACAGCGTGGATCTCGAAGTCCTGAAAAGCAGCGTGCGCTGGACCGCCGAGGGCCACCGCACGCTGCTCGTCACGGTGGTCAGGACCTGGGGCTCGTCGCCCCGCCCCGAGGGTGCGATGCTGGCGGTGCGCGACGACGGGCTGGTGGTCGGCTCGGTGTCGGGCGGCTGCATCGAGGACGACATCATCGACCGGGTCCGGCGCGAGGGCATCGCGGCCCGCGCGCCGGAGGCGATCAAGTACGGCATCAGCGCCGAGGAGGCGCACCGCTTCGGCCTGCCCTGCGGCGGCACGATCGAGCTGGTCGCCGAGCCGGTCAGCGCCGACAGCGGACTGGCCGAGCTGCTGGACGCGGTCGAGAACGGCAGGCTGGTGACCCGCACGCTCGACATGGAGACCGGCAAGGCCACGCTGGGCCCTGCCGAGGCCACCGACGGCCTGACCTTCGACGGCCGCACGCTGGCGACGATCCACGGGCCGCGCTACCGGATGCTGGTGATCGGCGCCGGCCAGCTTTCGAAGTACCTGTGCCAGATCGCGGTCGGCCTCGGCTTCCAGGTCACCGTCTGCGATCCGCGCGAGGAATACACCGAGACCTGGGACATTCCCGGCGTCACCATGGTGCGCACCATGCCGGACGACACCGTGATCGAGATGAAGCTGGACGAGCGCTGCGCGGTGATCGCGCTGACGCACGACCCCAAGCTCGACGATCTCGCGCTGATGGAGGCGCTGCGCACGCGCGCGTTCTATGTCGGCGCGCTGGGCTCGCGCCGCAACAACCAGGCGCGGCGCGAGCGCTTGAAGGAATTCGACCTGAACGACGCGCAGCTGGCGCGGCTGCATGGGCCGGTCGGCATCTATATCGGCAGCCGCACGCCGCCGGAGATCGCGATCTCGATCCTGGCCGAGGTGGTCGCGGCGAAGAACCACGTGTCGCTGCCCGACATCCTGCAGGTCGAGGGCGCCAAGGCCGCGCGCGAACTGGCCGCCAACGAGGCAAGCGCATGCAGTCCGGGCCGCTGATCGATTCCGATCTGCCGGCCGGCATCCTGCTGGCCGCCGGCTACGGCCGCCGCTTCGATGCCAGCGGCGCGCGCAACAAGCTGCTGCAGGCGCTGCCGGACGGACGCACGGTGGCCTGGCACAGCGCCCGCACGCTGGCCACCGCGCTGCCTGGCGCGA
>NZ_JCBAJO010000392.1:0-2616 GCF_059772245.1 Cupriavidus sp. R6-3 | reverse complement strand
TGTTCTCCCTCAGAGCGGAATATCGTCGTCCATGTCCTCGAAGCCGAGAGATGGCGCGCTGCCTTCCCTAGCTTGCTTGTACTGCTGGCCGGAAGCCTGCTGCTTGCCTTCGCTATCGGCGCGACTGCCAAGCATCTGCATCGTCTCCGCGACAATCTCGGTGCTGTAGCGGTCTTGGCCGTCCTTGTCCTGCCATTTGCGCGTGCGGAATCGGCCCGAGATAAACACCTGCGAGCCCTTGGCGAGATACTGATTGCAGATTTCTGCCAGCTTGCCGAACGCGACTACCGGCACCCATTCCGTGCCTTCCTTGTCCTTCGACTTCCAGCCAACCGCAATGCGGAAGTTCGACACCGATTCCCCGGACGGCATTGCGCGGGACTCGGGATCAGCGCCGAGGCGGCCGATGAAATTGCATTGGTTCAGGTCGTTTGCCATGATTTCCCTTAAGCCGCCTTTTGGCGCAGTACACGTTCAAAATCAGCGACGAGCGCTGCGAATTGCATCAAGTCTTTCTCCAGCGCCTCGATGCGGTTGTCGTCTCGCTGGATACGGTGGACAGTCAGCGCGCGGCCGATGGGCTCAAGGGCAGGGCAGTACAGGCAAAAGTCCCAATATTTCCGGCCCGTAATCCACATGCCGCCGTCGCACTGGTCGTTGACATCAGTCGTGTCGCCCGACAACAGGATGGAGCGCAGCTTGTCCGGCGCAATGAAGCACTTGTATTCGGCGCCGCCGTCGCCATCAATGAAGCCGTCCGCACTGGCGCCGAACAAGCGGTCTTCGGTAGTGACGAAGCCCACTTCCTCGACAAGGGCGCCCGTCATTGCCTCATGCGCCCGGCGCGCCTCTGGCTCCAATTCGTGGCCGCGCTTCATTTGCCACGTCTCGAAGCCTTCGTCGAGCGCGGTACCGCTGATGCGCTCAATGGCGACTCGGAAGGCGTAGTCCTTTGCCGCTTCGGTGTAGTCGCCTTTGTTGGGGCCCGTCTTCAGACGCTGCCGGGCCAGCTTGAAATTGGATGCAGTGATGCAGCCAGCGCGAGCTGCATGCCATTCGGGGCTACCCTGTGGTGCACGATGAATGATCATTGTTGGCTCCCAGCAGCATCCATGGCTCGCACGAATTCGTCGTCAACGGGTGGAGGGTCAACAACCACAGTCGCCTCGGCCTCAATCGTGGTCTGCTCGCTGGCTTTCTCTTGCAGCTTGCGGCGATGGTCGATGACGGCCTGTTTCAGGCGGGCGTGGTCTGCTGGTTGCTTCGCCAGCTTCGCATTGTTTGCCTTCCAGTAAGCCAGCGCTTCGGCGTCAGTCTTGGTCGCCACAGCCGCTGCGATCATCGGGAGAACGTCGATCTTCTCCGGCGCATTTGCGGGCTGATCGAAGCCGATCCCCTCGCCACCATCTGTGTTCAGGTGGTGGATCGCCTGCTCAAGACGTTCCGTTTTGGGCCACAGCTTGTATGCCCGCTTGATGACGGTCTTTTTCGCCATCTCGCCAGGATCGGTTACCCACGGGCAAGACTTCTTCTTGTTGATCCACGCTTTCCAAGCGCTCGACCGGTCCCGAATGGCATTGACCTCATCAATCGTCATGGTGGTAGTCAAATAGTCGCCATCGGCGGTCTTGACGACGACATACACGCCGACGACTTCGCCGCGATCCTTGGCGAACGGATTGCGCTCGTGGGTAGGCGGCTTGTCGAAACCGTTGAGCGTGAACGCGTCCCCGTCATACACGAGTTCGGCTTGGCCCCAACGGATCGAGCCTGACCCGATAGCCAGGTCAAGAAGACCGATATAGCTGATGTCCAGGCAAATCTTGCCGTCACGAGGAACCAAGTACGCTTGCTTCTTCGCCGGGTTGAGACTGATCCCAATTGCCGCGATGTTTGTCACGGCATTGATGACAGACTGGCGATTGTTCTGCGCGATGCTCAGCGCATAATCGTTCGCGGTCAGGCTTTGGATAGCAAAGCCCGCTTCCCTCTCGAAGTTCAGAGAACGATCCGTCAGCACAGCGGCAAAGTCCTCGCGCGCCGAGTAGATGTCGTTCGTGATGATGGATAAAGCGCTCACGTTGTTCCTCGTATGCTCTTAGTGTTTCCGCCACGTCCTCAAGGTCTATGGCGTCGCCCATGTCATGCCACCAGCGGTTGATCCAGCCATCCCGCCAGACCCATCGCGCCGAGCAAGAACACGGTCACGATGACATCGGCGGCTTGCGGGTGTGCGTCCGCGAATTGCTCGAACCAGTTGGTCATGTCATTTTTCCTTCACGGGTTTTGCCAGCCCGCGCCACGGCGCTTGGATATTGCTCACAGCGACTTCCCATGCGGCAGCTTTCGGGGTGTAGCCGAACACGGTCCACTTCCCTCGACGGTATGCGCAGTACACGCTCACGGAGCCGTAGTCGCGCTGGTACACGCCGTCTCGCACCGGCTTCACGTCAGCCGGAAACCACGGTGTCAGTTCTTGTTCGCTCACAGCCAGCCCCTCACGATGTAGATGACGTTGGCCACCAGCAGCACGCCGATGGCGATCCACGCGCCGGTGCGAAAGCGCCGCAGGTTGCGCGCTTGCCGTGCGCGCAGGGCGTTGAAGTTCTCGATGTC
>NZ_JCBAJO010000391.1:0-2622 GCF_059772245.1 Cupriavidus sp. R6-3 | reverse complement strand
GGCCTGCCATAGCGCGCGCACATCGCGCGCCTGCGCCTCGATGGTCTGCGGCGGCACGCGGGCCTGATCCTGGCCGTCGAGCCGCAGCTTGTGCTGGCGCGCGCGGAAAGTCCGATAGGCGTCGCCGACCGCTTCGGCCAGCGTGGCGTCGATCAGGCCGAGCTGCCCCGCCATCCGCAGCAGCGCGATATTGCCGGCGTTGCGCGTCAGCTCGGGATGGGCGCGGCTGTGCAGCAGCACCAGGTACTGCACGGTGAATTCGATGTCGACCATGCCGCCGCGGTCGTGCTTCAGGTCGAAGCGGTCGCTGCGGTTCGGATGGCCCTCGGCCACCTTGTGCCGCATCGCGACGATGTCCTGACGCAGCGTGTCGGCATCGCGCGGCTGGCACAGGACCTCCTCGCGCAGCCGCTCGAAGCGCGCGCCCAGCTCGCGGTCGCCGGCGCAGAAGCGCGCGCGCGTCAGCGCCTGGTGCTCCCACACCCAGGCGGTGTTGTCGCCCTGGCGCAGCTGGTAGCGGCGGAACGACTCGAAGCTGGTGACCAGCAGGCCGGCGGCGCCGTTCGGACGAAGCCGCGTGTCGACGTCGAACAGCATGCCGGCCGCGGTATGGCTGGTCAGCCAGGTAATCAGGCGGCGCGCATAGGCGGCGTAGATCTCCGCGGCGCCGTCGTCATCGTCGTCGTGCAGGAAGATGATGTCGAGGTCGGACGCATAGCCGAGCTCCTTGCCGCCCAGCCGGCCATAGGCGATCACCGCGAAGCGCGGCGTGTCGCGATGGCGCATCGGCAGTTGCTGCCAGACCGCGGTCAGCGTGACGTCGAGCATCGCGTCGGCCAGGTCGGACAGCCGGTCGGCGATCTGCTCGACCGTCAGCCTGCCGTGCAGGTCCTGCAGCAGCACGCGGAAGGTCTCGGCATGGTGCTCGCGGCGCAGGATGTCCATCTGCGCCTCGACCTGGCCGTGCGCTGCGAGCAGGCGCTCGCCGAGCCGGGCGCGGAAGGCCTCCCAGTCCGGCACGCTGGCGAGCGCCTCGGCATCGAGCAGTTCGTCGAGCAGTTGCGGATGCCGCGTCAGATAGGTGGCGGCCCAGCGCGACGCGTGCAGCGTGTGGGCGACGCGCTCCATCGCCTGCGGATACTCCGACAGCAGCGACAGATACGAGGCGCGCCGGCTGATCGCATCGAAGAAGTCGAGAAAGCGCGCAATGGTGGCATCCGCATCGTCCTGCCGTCCGGCGAGGTCGAGCGCGCGGTTGACCAGCAGGTCGAAGCGCGCGCGGCTCTGCTCGGACAGCGCGCGGTAGCGCGGCGAGGCCGCGGTGGCGCGCAGCCGCTCCAGCAACCCGACGCAGTCGGAATAGCCCGCCTGCGCAAGCCGCGCGCACGGCGCCTCTTCGTCCTCGCCGTGCGCCAGCGCCGGCCACAGCGTCTCGGCGGGCGGCTGGCCCTGCTCCGGGTCGGAGAAGGTGACCTCGAACTGCTGTGCCACCGGCTCCTGCAGTTCCGCCAATCGCGCCTGCAGCGCGGGCCAGTCCGCGCAGCCCATCATGCGCGCCACCGCGGACTGCTCCTGCTCGCTGGTCGGCAGATGGTGGGTCTGCGCATCGTCGCGATACTGCAGCCGGTGCTCCAGCTGGCGCAGGAAGCGATAGGCATCCGACAGCTGCAGCGCCTGCCCCGCCGGCAGCAGCCCGCGCTCGACCGCGATCGCCAGCACCTCCAGCGTCGGCCGCGCGCGCAGTGCCAGGTCCTGGCCGCCGCGGATCAGCTGGAACACCTGCGCCATGAATTCGATCTCGCGGATGCCGCCGCGCCCCAGCTTGATATCGGCCGAGCGCTGGTTGACGCCATGGCCGGCCAGACCCCCGCTGCGCTTGGCTGCCTCGGCGCGGATCTGCGCATGCAGCGAGCGGATCGCGGCGATCACGCCGTAGTCCAGATAGCGGCGGAACACGAAGGGCGTGGTCAGCCGCGCCAGCTGATCGGCGGTGCGCTGCGCGTGCGGCGTGGCCAGCGACGACACCACGCGGCCCTTGATCCAGGCGTAGCGCTCCCATTCGCGGCCCTGCACCACCAGGTATTCCTCCAGCATGCCGAGGCTGCAGGCCAGCGGCCCGGCGTCGCCGTTCGGCCGCAGCCGCATGTCGACGCGGAACACATAGCCGTCGGCGGTGGTCTCGGCCAGCACGCTGATCAGGCGCCGGCCCAGCCGCGTGAAGTATTCATGATTCGACAGGCTGCGCTGGCCGCCCGCGGTGTCGCCGTCCTCGTCGTAGAGAAAGATCAGGTCGATATCGGACGAGACGTTCAGCTCGCGGCCGCCGAGCTTCCCCATGCCGACCACGATCAGCTCCTGTACCTCGCCGCTGTGCTCGCCGACGGGTCGGCCGAAGGTCGGCGCCATGTCCTCGGTCAGCGTGGCCAGCGCATGCTGGATCGACAGCTCGGCCAGGTCGGTCATCGCGCCGGTGACCTCGGCCAGCGTGGCCAGCCCGCGCAGATCGCGCTCGATGACGATGCACATCACCTCGGCGCGCAGCCGCCGCAGCGCCTGGCCGATCGCCTGCTCGGCGTCGGCGGCCGGCTGCCGCAGCTCGGCCAGCCGCGCTTCCATCCAGAC
>NZ_JCBAJO010000390.1:0-2635 GCF_059772245.1 Cupriavidus sp. R6-3 | reverse complement strand
GTGCCGCCGCCCCCCGTGCCGCCGCCCATCAGATGCGGCCACGGCCCCTGCCCCGCCAGCGTGTCGCCCGGATTGCGCAAGGGGCACGCCTTCAGAGACAGGCAGCCGCAGCCGATGCAGCCGTCGAGCTGGTCGCGCAACTGGGTCAGCGTGCGGATGCGCTCGTCCAGGTCTTCGCGCCACGCCGCCGACAGCCGGCGCCAGTCCGCCACCGTCGGCGCGCGTCCTTCCGGCAGCCGCGCCATCGCCTCGGCGATCGAGGCCAGCGGCAAGCCCATGCGCTGCGCCACGCGGATCACCGCCAGCTGGCGCAGCACCGCGCGCGCATAGCGCCGCTGGTTGCCGGCGCTGCGCGTACTGCGGATCAAGCCCTTGGACTCGTAGAAATGCAGCGCGGACACGGCCAGGCCGGTGCGTGCCGCGACCTCGCCGACCGACAGCAGGTCGGCGGCCTTGGGGCCGCGCTGGCGGACCGGCCGTTCGATTGGCTCGTCGCTGGATGGCTGGCGTCGACGGCGTTCGATCGATTCGTCGTTGGATGGCTGGCGTGGCGGCCGTTCGATCGATGGGTCGTTGGAAGGCTTGCGTGGCATGGCGGGGTTTGCGTCGGTCTTCGCAGCGAAAGTCCCAATGCTAGCAGGGTCACGGTTGACCTCAGGTTAACTTGAGGTTCGATACTGGCGCCACTCCGTTTCCTCAACGGGCGAGCGCGCACTGAACCGCTGCGCGCCCTGCAACCCGATCCTCTCCTCTTCGAGAACCAAGCCATGATCGAATCGCGCCGTCCCGCCTGCAGCCTGCACTTCGTCAATCCGCACGGCCTGTACGACCCCAGTCCGAATGCCTACTCGCATGTCGCGGTGGCGACCGCCCCGGGGCGCATCGTGTTCGCCAGCGGCCAGGGCGGCGAGGACCAGCACGGCACGTTGGCGCCGGATTTCGCCGGACAGGTGCGGCGCGCGCTGGAGAACCTGGAGATTGCGCTGCATGCCGGCGGCGCGGACCTGCGCGACGTGGCCAAGCTGACCGTGCTGATCGTCGACCATTCGCTGGAACGCCTGCAGGAATTCGGCGCCGAACTGCGGCGCATGTGGGGCACGCGTCCGCCGCCGGCCTGCACGCTGATTCCGGTCTCGCGGCTGGCGCTGGACGGCATGCTGTTCGAGATCGAGGCGACCGCGGTGGTGTCGCGCTAGGCGCGGCGGAACGGCAGTACGGCAGAGCGCGGGGCAGCGCAGCAGTGGAACGGCAGAGCGGTGAGCGACGAGCGGCCGGGCGCAAACCCGCAGTGCCGCGGATCTGTGGCGACTCAGCCGAACAGCTCCTCGGCGACCGTCGGGTGCAGCTGCATCGTCGTCTCCAGATGCGACAGCCGCACGCCCAGCCGCAGCGCGACCGCGATCGACTGCGCGATCTCGGGCGCGGCGTTGTCGAGCAGATGCACGCCGAGCACGCGCCCGCTGCGCGCGTTGTAAACCACCTTCATCACCGACGGCATCGTGTTGCCGGCGAAGCGGTTCTCCAGCGAGACGAAGCGCTTGATGCGCGTGCCGATGCGTTCCGGCTTGCCGGCGGCTTCGATCGCCGCCGCTTCGGTCAGTCCGACGCTGCCGATCGCGGGCTCACAGAACACCGCGGTGGGAATCACGTCGAAGTCGGCGCGCTCGCCGCGCCGGCCGAACAGCCGGTCGGCCAGCCAGCGGCCCTGCGCGGTGGCCACCGGCGTCAGCTGCGGTCCTTCGGTGACGTCGCCGATCGCATGGATGCCGCGCACGCTGGTGCGGAACTGCCGGTCCACGCGCAGGCCGCGCTGTCCGCGCGCCACGCCCAGCGCCTCGAGGCCGAGGCCATCGAGATTGGGTTCGCGCCCAATCGCGGCCAGCGCCGCCTGCGCGCGCACGCTGTGGATCCGTTCCCTGCCCTTGCCGTTCTTGCCACCGTTCCCGCCGCTTCCGCTGCTGCTGCCGCTTCCGCTGATCGCGCCCTCCTCCACCTGCCGGTAGCAGACCTCGATCGCGCCGTTGGCCTGGTCGAGCAGCGTCACGTCGGTATTCAGATGCAGCCGCACGCCCTTGGCTGTCAGGGCCTCGGCCAGCGCGAGCGCGATGTCCTCGTCGAAGTTTTCCAGCAGCCGCGACTCGCGCACCAGCATGTCGACCTTGACGCCGTAGCGCGACAGGATCGATGCCATCTCGACCGCGATATAGCCGCCGCCGATCACCACCAGCGAGGCCGGCACGCCGTTCCACTGGAACACGTCGTCGGAGGTGCTGGCCAGCTCGCCGCCGGGCACGGGCAGCGGTGCCGGCCGCGAACCGGTAGCGATCAGGATGCGGCGCGCCTGCAGCGTGTCGCCGCCGACCCGTACCTCGCCCGGCGCGGTGACCATCGCCTCGCCGCGCAGCACCTGCACGCCGGCTTCCTGCAGCCGCTGTGTATAGCTGGCATGCAGCCGCGCCATCTCGGCCTTGACGCGAACGATGGCGTCGTTCCAGTCCTCGCGTCCGCCGGTATGCGACAGGCAGCCCGACAGGATCGCGGCCCAGGTCGCGCCGTAGTGCAGCATCTTCTTGGGAATGCAGCCGCGGTTCACGCAGGTGCCGCCGATCTGCTCGCGCTCCACCAGGATCACGCT
>NZ_JCBAJO010000039.1:0-30743 GCF_059772245.1 Cupriavidus sp. R6-3 | reverse complement strand
GCGCGCGCGCGGCCGCCTCGCGGCCCTGCTCGCCGCCCTGCTCGGCGCGCCGCTGCTCGCGGCCTGCATCAGCACCACGCCGATCTGGGACAGCCGCTTCGGCCAGTCCGTCAATGCGGTCAAGCAGGCCCAGATCATCAATCCGAATGCGCCGGCCGGCCTGCCTTCGCTGACCGGCGTCGACGGCAGGGCCGCGGTGGCCGCGATGGGCAATTACGACCGCTCGCTGCAACGCCTGTCGCCCGCCGGCGCCTATGGCAATGGCGCCGGCATGCAGGGCGGCATCGGCATGTCGGGCGGCATCGGCACGCGCTGAACGCGGCCGATGCAGGGGCGCAAGCCATTTCGCCAAGCCATGGAGGAACCCATCATGAAGCCGAACACAGCGGGATCGCGCATGCGCCGGCGAACCGCCATGCGGCAGCGCCAGCAGGGTGCGGTCGCGATCGTCGTCGCGCTGGCGCTGGTGGCGATGGTGGGCTTCCTCGGCCTGGCGCTGGACCTGGGCAAGCTCTACGTGGCCAAGAGCGAGTTGCAGAACGGCGCCGATGCCTGCGCGCTGGCGGCGGCGCGCGACCTGACCGGCGCCACGCCGCTGGCGGTGTCCGAGGCGGCCGGCATCACCGCCGGCTATCGCAATCTGGCGCTGTTCCAGAGCGAGTCGGTGCAGTTCACCGCCGACAGCAGCGTGACCTACAGCGACGCGCTGGCCAATCCCTTCTATCCGAAGAACAGCGTGCCCTATGCGCTGGACACCATCAAATACGTCAAATGCGCGGCCTCGCGCGCCGGCATCGCCAACTGGTTCGCCCAGGTGCTGAACCTGCTGCCGGGCGGCAGCGTGGGGCCGAGCACGGTGTCCTCGTTCGCGGTGGCCACCGTGGGCGCCGCGCAGACGGCGTGCGCGATTCCGGTGTTCGTCTGCAAGCCCGACACCATCAGTCCGCCCGAACCGCCCTACACCGTGGGCCAGTGGCTGGTGTCCAAGCTCGACGCAGGCAACAAGGGCGAGTATGGCGGCGGCAATTTCGGCTGGGCCGACCTGGCGGGCGGCAGCGGCACCAAGAGCCTGGCCGAGCAGCTCAAGGGCTCGGGCCAGTGCAACCTGCCGGCGCTCGGCACCGAGATCGGCACCACCGGCAACAAGTCGTCGCTGGCGGACGAGTGGAACAGCCGCTTCGGCATCGTCAAGGCCGGCAAGGTCGCCGGCGTGCCCGACTTCACCGGCCACGCCTACAACGACACCACCTGGCCCGCCAAGGCCAATGCCTATCCGGACTTCACGGCCAGGCGCAAGACGTTTGCGCCTTACCAGGGCGACAGCATCGCGATGATCGATACCAAGGGATCGCCGTCCAGCACCGCCGCGCATCAGGGCGGCGCCGACCGGCGCATGGTGCTGGCCCCGGTGGTCGACTGCAGCGGCTTCGCGGTGTCGGGCACGCACAAGGCCAGCGTGCTGGAGTGGGCCTGCCTGCTGATGATCGAGCCGATGCAATGGGGCGGCAACATCAACTCGGTGCGGCTCGAATATCGCGGCGTGTCGAGCTCGATGGGCAGCCCCTGCGCGACGCAGGGCATCCCCGGACTCGGCAGCGGACCCGGCCCGCTGGTGCCGGTCCTGGTGCAGTAGCGGCCGGGCACATCGACAAGCGACAGGAGGCCATCGTGAAGACGCCGATCCCCCGCTCCGCTGCCGGCAATGCGGCGCGCCATGGACCGCGCCACAACCTGCGCCGCGGTCCGCGCCGACTGCGCCGCGCCGGCGCGCGCGAACGCCAGCGCGGCGTGGCCGCCGTCGAGTTCGCCATCCTGTTGATCCCGCTGCTGCTGATGCTGTGCGGCGTCGCCGAATTCGGCCGCGCGATCTACCAGTACGACGCGCTGACCAAGGCCACGCGCGGCGCCACCCGCTACCTGTCGCAGTTCTCGCCCGACGACGCCGGCTACCCCGCCGCGCAGGCCAAATGCCTGGCGGTGCATGGCAATACCGGCTGCACCGGCAGCCCGCTGGTCGGCGGCCTGAGCACGTCGATGGTGGTGATCTGCGACCGCGTCGACGCGGGTGGGTGCCCGGGCATGGCCTTCGCCAACGTCAATACCTACGACAACGGCGGCGGCGCCGGCGTGCCGGCCGGCACCGTCAACCTGGTGGCCGTCAAGATCACCGGCTTCGCCTATACGCCGATCCAGCCGCTGATCGATGCCAGCGGGCTGGTGTTCTCCGATGTGATGACCGTGATGAGGCAAGTGCTATGAATCCCGCTGTCCGCCCATCCGCACCGATGGCATCGCCATATCGGACGACATATCGGACGACACGTCGGCCGCCACATCGGTCGCCACACCGCACGCCAGCGCGGCCGCCAGTGGGCGCACCGCGGCCTCGCGCGCGCCAGCGCGGCGCCACCGTGGTCGAGTTCGCGATCGTCGCGATGCTGTTCTTCACGCTGCTGATCGGCGTCGTCGAAATGGCGCGCGTGCTGTTCCACTGGAACACCGCCAGCGAAGCGACACGCTGGGGCGCGCGCATGGCCGTGGTCTGCGATGCCAATGCCGCCATCATCAAGACCCGAATGGCGGCGCTGATGCCGCAGCTGTCGCCGTCGAACATCGCGCTCGACTACGAACCCGCCGGCTGCGACAGCGATCCCGATACCGCGCGCGCGAGCTGCGCCAGCGTGACGGTCCGCGTCACCGGCCTGACCGTGCGCACGCTCGTGCCGATGATTCCGATGACGCTGCCGGTGCCGCCCTTCGCCACCACGCTGTCGCGCGAAAGCATGAACAGCGCGACCGGCGGGCCGGTCTGCAGCTGAACGTGGGCAAGCATTGCCGCGCCCGCCGCGGCGCACAGGACAACGAACAGGAGAAGCCGTCATGCTGACGATTCTGATCGCCTCCGAGCAAACCGAACGGCTGGCCGAAATCGCGCGGCTGTGCGCGCAGTGCGGGTCGTTCCAGACGCTGGCGCTGAGCGAGGCGCCGGCGCGCATCGCGTCGCATGCGAGCCAGCTGGCGCTGGCCGACATGCTGGTGATCGCGCACGACAGGATAGGCCCGGCGCAGATGCAGGGCATCGAGACCATGCGGCAGCAGCATCCGGAGCTGCCCTGCATCCTGGTCACCGATGCGGTCGAGCCCGAGCTGCTGATCCAGGCGCTGCGCACTGGCATCCGCGACGTGCTGGCGTGGCCGCTGGAGCAGAACCAGCTCGGCGACGCGCTGCGCCGGCTGCAGGCGGCCAGCACGCAGCGGCGCCGCCGCAGCGCGCGGCTGGTGTCGCTGCTGTCGTGCAAGGGCGGCGCCGGCGTCAGCTTCCTGACCGGCAACCTTGGACATGCGCTGGCCGCCCAAGGCAAGCGCGTGCTGGCGCTGGACCTGAACCGGCAGTTCGGCGATCTGGTCCACACGATCTGCGACCGCACGCCGCCGGCGACGCTGCCCGACGTCTGCGCGCAGATCGACCGCATGGATGCGGCCTTCCTCGAAGCGTGCCTGACGCCGGTGGCCGAGGGCTTCGACGTACTGGCCGGCGCGGTCGATCCGATCAAGGCGGCATCGGTGCGCAAGGAACAGGTCGAATGGATCCTGTCGCTGGCGCTGCCGCACTACGACTTCGTGCTGGTCGACGCCGGCCAGGCCATCGATCCGGTGTCGATCGGCGTGCTGGACCGCAGCGACCGCATCGGCGTGGTGCTGCAGCCGACCATCGCGCATGCCCGCACCGGCCGGCGCCTGCTCGACATCCTGCGGGCGCTGCACTATCCCGACGACAAGGTGTGCCTGCTGCTGAACCGCGACGACCGCCGCAACGAACTGGACCGCGCCGCGCTGGAGCAGATCTGCGGCACCCCGGTCTGGCAGGCGCTGCCCGAGGACGCCGCCGCGGTGAACGCGGCGATCAGCCACGGGGAGCCGGTGCTGGCGATGCACCGGCGCAGCGCCATCGCGCGCGCGCTGCAGTCGCTCGCCACGCAGCTGGCCGCGGCCGAGCCGGAACCGCGCGCGGGCGGCGAGCCGTTGTCGCTGCGCCGGCTGCTGCTGCGGGTCAAGGCGGCGTGAGCGCGGTAACCCTATCGCTTCGTCGTACGCCACCTCGCCGCGCGCGCCCACACACCACACGCACCCACCTCTCGAGCCGGAGACCGCCATGTCGATCCGCGAACAACTGTCGAACGCCAGCCCGGGCTTCGCCGCCCTGCCCGTCAACGGCCACCCGGCCGCCGCGCTGCCCGTGGGCAGCGGCTATCGCGCGCTCAAGCGCGCCGTGCACGAGACCGTGCTCGAGCGCGTCGAGCTCGAGCGGCTGGCCCGCATCCCGCTCGAGCAGGTCCGGCACGAGATCGGCCTGCTGGTGGGCGCCATCGTCGACGAGGACAAGGTGCTGCTCAACGACGCAGAACGCCGGCAGCTGATCGGCGAGATCTACGACGAAATGTTCGGCTTCGGCCCTCTGGAGCCGCTGCTGCGCGACCCCACGGTGTCCGACATCCTGGTCAATACCGCGCGCCAGACCTATGTCGAGCGGCGCGGCAAGCTCGAACTGACGGACATCACGTTCTACGACGACGCCCACCTGATGAAGGTGATCGAGAAGATCGTCTCGCGCGTCGGGCGCCGCATCGACGAGACCAGCCCGATGGTCGATGCGCGCCTGCCCGACGGCTCGCGCGTCAATGCGATCATCCCGCCGTCGGCGATCGACGGTCCGCTGCTGTCGATCCGCCGCTTCGCCGTCAATCCGCTGCAGATCGCGGACCTGATCGCGTACCACAGCCTGACGCCGCCGATGGCGCAGCTGTTGCAGGCACTGGCGCACGCCAAGGTCAATCTGGTGGTGTCGGGCGGCACCGGCAGCGGCAAGACCACGCTGCTGAACATCGTGTCGGGCTTCATCCCGGCCGACGAGCGCGTGGTGACCATCGAGGACGCCGCCGAGCTGCAACTGCGGCAGCCCCATGTGCTGCGGCTGGAAACGCGCCCGCCCAATATCGAGGGCAAGGGCGAGATCACGCAGCGCTCGCTGGTGCGCAACGCGCTGCGCATGCGCCCCGATCGCATCATCCTCGGCGAGGTGCGCGGCGCCGAGGCGCTCGACATGCTCAATGCGATGAACACCGGGCACGAGGGGTCGCTGACCACCATCCACGCCAACACGCCGCGCGATGCGCTGACACGGCTGGAGAACATGGTCGGCATGGCGGGCATGAACGTGCCGCCGAAAGCGATCCGGCAGCAGATCGCCTCGGCCATCACGGTGATCGTGCAGGCCGCGCGCCTGACCGACGGCAGCCGCAAGATCGTCAGCATCCAGGAGATCACCGGGATGGAGGGCGACGTGATCAACATGCAGGAGATCTTCACCTTCCAGCGCACCGGTGTGGGACAGGACGGCACCGTGCGCGGCCACTTCCGCGCGACCGGCGTCTATCCGCGCTTCGCCGAGCGGCTGCGCGTCTACGGCGTGGGGCTGCCGGACGAGACCTACGATCCCTCGCGGCGTTTCGAGATCTAGCACCTGCCGGACTGACGGAGAGCGATCATGGACCTTGGCCGATTCGGGCAACTGGGGCAATTGGGACAACTGGGACACTACGCGCTGTACGCCTTCGGCGTGCTGCTGTTCATCGCGGTGGTGCTGGCCATCGAGGCCGTCTACCTGTGGTGGAACAGCCATCATGGCGCCTCGGCACGCCGCATCGACGCGCGCATCCGCGCGCTGTCGGCCGGCGGCCAGATCGGCCGCGAGCAGATGTCGATCCTGAAGGAGCGGATGCTGGCCGGCAGCCCGCGGATGCAGCGCCTGCTGATGCGGGTGCCGCGCGTGGCGGCGCTGGACCGCTGGCTGCAGCAGTCGGGCAGCACCTGGTCGGTCGGCCAGCTGCTGGGCTTCAGCGCCGCCAGCCTGCTGATCGCGTTCGCCGTGCTGTCGCTGCTGCCGCTGCCGTTCTGGCTGGCCGCCGCCGGCGCGCTGCTGGCCGCGACGCTTCCCGTGCTGCGTACGCTGGCGCAACGGCAACGGCGGCTGAAGCGCATGGAGGCGCAATTGCCCGATGCCATCGACATGATCAGCCGCTCGCTGCGCGCCGGGCATTCCTTCGCCGGCGCGCTCGGCACCGTCGGCCAGGAGATGAAGGCCCCGCTCGGTCCCGAGTTCCGCCTGGCCTTCGAGGAGATCAACTACGGCGTCTCGCTCGACGATGCGCTGACCAGCCTGGCGATCCGGGTACCGGTCGGCGATCTGCGTTATTTCGTCATCGCGGTGCTGATCCAGCGCGACAGCGGCGGCAACCTGGCCGAGGTCCTCGACACCATCAGCCGCCTGGTGCGCGAGCGGCTCAAGCTGTTCGACAAGATCCGCGTGCTGTCCGCGGAGGGCCGGCTGTCGGCATGGATCCTCGGCCTGCTGCCGTTCGGCACCGCCGGGCTGATCTCGGTGCTGAACCCCGGCTTTCTCGACGTGCTGTGGCAGGACCCGGCCGGCATCCGCATGGCCGGCACGGCGCTGGGGATGATGGCGCTGGGCGTGCTGTGGATGCGCAAGATCATCCGCATCCGGGTATAGGAGAAATCATGCAAGCCATGCAGACACAACAATGGCTGTTGCTCGGCCTGGTGTTCGTCGCCGCCTTCGGCGCGGCGCTCGGCCTGATGCTGGTTTGTTCGCCGAACCGGCTGCGTGCGCGGCTGGAGCGGCTTGGCGGCGCCGGCACGGGCGCCGCGGGGACGGCGGGAACGTCGGCACGCAACGAGTGGGGCGCGCGGCTCAGCGAGTGGGCAAGGCCGGTGTCGCGCCTGGCGCTGCCGAAAGAGGGCTGGGAGAACTCGGCGCTGCGGGTGCGCTTCATGAACGCGGGCTGGCGCGGCGCCGCCGCGCCCACGCTGTACTTCGCCGCCAAGACCGTGCTGGCGCTGGCGCTGCCGCTGGCGGCACTGGTGGCGACGGTCGGCACGTCGCTGGCCAGCGACGGCGCACTGCTGGCGGTGCTGCTGATCGCGATCTGCACGGTCGGCTACTACCTGCCCAACGCGGTGCTGGCGCGCCGGATCGCCCAGCGCAAGCGCACCGTGTTCGAGGAGTTTCCCGATGCGATCGACCTGCTGACCGTCTGCGTCGAGGCCGGGCTCGGCCTGGACGCGGCGCTGATGCGCGTCGCCAGCGAACTGTCGCTGCGCTGCCCCGTGCTGGCGGGCGAGCTGGAACTGATGCTGCTGGAGATGCGTTCGGGCTTTTCCAAGGAGAAGGCGCTGTCCAACCTGGCGCTGCGCACCGGCGTCGAGGACGTCGAGCGCTTCGCCGCGATGCTGGTGCAGGCCGACCGCTTCGGCACCAGCCTGGGCGAATCGCTGCGGGTGCTGTCCGACATGCTGCGCACCAAGCGGCGGATGCTGGCCGAGGAACAGGCGGCCAAGATCGCGCTGAAGCTGCTGTTCCCGCTGATCTTCCTGATCTTCCCCTCGCTGCTGGTGGTGCTGCTCGGCCCCGCCTTCATCCAGATCGTGCGCGTGCTGCTGCCGACCATGACCGGACAGGGCGGATAACGCCGCCGGGCTTCGGCCCTCGGCTGGCCGCCATCACCCCAGGCAGTGCGGACAGCCTTTGCCCGGACCCGGTCCGGGCTTTTTCGCTGGGAGTCGTTCTGCCGCGCCGCGGCGCGGGAACCCGCGCACTTGACCGGTACCGCCGCATGCTGAACACTCCGAAGGCACAGGCCCATTGGAGGCCGGCTGGAGGCGGCATGAAGCTACGCGTTCTGAGCGATCTGCACCTGGAACACCATACCCCCGAAACGGTCCCCGACTGCGAGGCCGATGTCGTCGTGCTGGCGGGGGACATCGCCAATGGCCGCCATGGCATCGACTGGGCGGCGCGGCACCTGCGCGGGCCGATCGTCTATGTGCCGGGCAATCACGAGTACTACGACAGCACCTTCACCCGGGTCGATGCGCAAATGGCCGCCGCCGCGGCCGCGCATCCGCAGGTGCATCTGCTGACCGGCGGCGTGGCGGTGTTCGAACTGCCGGGCCAGGCGCCGGTGCGCGTGCTGGGCACGACATGGTGGGCCGACTACGCGCTGTTCGGCCGCGAGCGCATCGACGACGCGATGCAGGCCTGCGCCAGGGTGATGCTCGACCACCGGCTGATCTCGGTCGAGGACGACAGCGCGGACGGCGGCGAGGACGGCGGCGCGCACGACAGCGCGGATGACAGCGCGGACGGCCGCGGCGGCGGGCACGGTGGCATCCGCCGCTTCACGCCCGCCGACGCGCTGGCGCGCCATCGCGCCGAGTCGGCGTGGCTGGCCGGCGAACTGGACAAGCCCTTCGACGGCGCCACCGTGGTGGTCACCCACCATGCGCCGGACCTCGGCAGCCTCGACCCGCGCTATGCGCACGACCTCGCCTCGGCCGGCTTCATCTCGCGCCGGCCCGACCTGGTCCAGCGCGCCGACCTGTGGATCCATGGCCATACGCACACCAGCTTCGACTACCGCGTCGACCGCGCGCGCGTGGTCTGCAACCCGCGCGGCTATGTGCGGCGCGGCGACGGGGCGCTGGAGAATGCGAAGTTCGATTGGGGGTATGTGGTGGAGGTGTGAGGGTCGGTTGTGGTTCTCGCGGCCTTCTCTCGGGTTGGGGACAGGGAAGAGCCGCCGATAATCCCGCACCCGTCAGCCATCCCGACCGCCCCATACGCTCTGCCCCGGCAAGGAAGGAAGCCCCAAAACAAAAACCCCCACGGGCTTGCACCCGCGGGGGTTTCGACTGAAGCGACGACTCGCGCCGTCTCGGCAGTCTGGGCAGTCGGCCGAAGCCGACGGCCGGCGTGATTACATCATGCCGTCCATGCCGCCCATGCCGCCCATACCGCCCGGCATTGCCGGCGCCGACTCTTCCTTCGGCGTTTCGGCGATCGCGCAGTCCGTGGTCAGCATCAGCGATGCGACCGAAGCGGCGTTCTGCAGCGCGGTGCGGGTCACCTTGGTCGGATCCAGCACGCCCATCTCGACCAGGTCGCCGTACTCGCCGCTGGCGGCGTTGTAGCCGAAGTTGCCCTTGCCTTCGATGACCTTGGCCACGACGACCGAAGCTTCTTCGCCTGCGTTCAGCACGATCTGGCGCAGCGGCTCTTCCATCGCGCGCAACACGATCTTGATGCCGGCGTTCTGGTCGGCGTTGTCGCCGGTCAGGCTCGAGATCGCAGCGCGGGCACGCAGCAGGGCCACGCCGCCGCCCGGGACGATGCCTTCTTCAACGGCAGCGCGGGTGGCGTGCAGCGCGTCTTCGACGCGTGCCTTCTTTTCCTTCATTTCGACTTCGGTGGCGGCACCGACCTTGATCACCGCAACACCGCCGGCCAGCTTGGCCACGCGCTCTTGCAGCTTTTCGCGGTCGTAGTCCGAGGTCGCTTCCTCGATCTGGGCACGGATCTGCTTGACACGGCCTTCGATCGCGGCGGCGTCACCGGCACCGTCGATGATGATGGTGTTTTCCTTGCCGATCTCGACACGCTTGGCTTGACCCAGGTCTTGCAGGGTCGCCTTTTCCAGCGTCAGGCCGACTTCCTCGGCGATCACGGTACCGCCGGTCAGGATGGCGATGTCTTCCAGCATGGCCTTGCGGCGGTCGCCGAAGCCAGGCGCCTTGACGGCGGCGGTCTTCAGGATGCCACGGATGTTGTTGACCACCAGGGTCGCCAGCGCTTCGCCTTCGACGTCTTCGGCGATGATCAGCAGCGGACGGCTCGACTTGGCCACTTGCTCCAGCACCGGCAGCAGATCGCGGATGTTCGAGATCTTCTTGTCGAACAGCAGCACGAACGGGTTGTCGAGCTGGACGACTTGCTTGTCCGGGTTGTTGATGAAGTACGGCGACAGGTAGCCGCGGTCGAACTGCATGCCCTCGACGACTTCCAGCTCATCGGCCAGCGACTTGCCGTCCTCGACGGTGATCACGCCTTCCTTGCCGACCTTGTCCATCGCTTCGGCGATCAGCTTGCCGATCACTTCGTCGCTGTTGGCCGAGATCGCGCCAACCTGGGCGATTTCCTTGCTGGTCGTGGTCGGCTTGCTCAGCTTCTTGAGCTCTTCGACAGCCGAACCAACGGCCTTGTCGATGCCGCGCTTCAGGTCCATCGGGTTCATGCCGGCGGCAACGTACTTCATGCCTTCGCGCACGATCGACTGGGCAAGCACGGTCGCGGTGGTGGTGCCGTCACCGGCGTTGTCGCTGGTCTTGGAAGCGACTTCCTTGACCATCTGGGCGCCCATGTTCTGCAGCTTGTCCTTCAGCTCGATTTCCTTGGCGACCGACACACCATCCTTGGTCACCGTCGGGCCGCCGAAGCTGCGCTCGAGCACCACGTTGCGGCCCTTCGGACCCAGGGTCACCTTGACCGCGTTGGCCAGGATGTTCACGCCTTCGACCATCTTGTGGCGAGCGCTGTCGCCGAACACTACGTCTTTAGCTGCCATGTTCTAGATCTCCAGAATTCTGTACGGGAAATGTCCCGGGCGCGATTGCCGCCGCGGCGGAACCGAGGCGCCCAGGGGTTCCGGACGCGCGGCGCCCGGACAGCGACATCACTTGTTGATGACCGCCATGATGTCTTCTTCGCGCATGACCAGCAGTTCCTGGCCATCCACCTTCACGCTCTGGCCGGCGTACTTGCCGAACAGGACGCGGTCACCCACCTTGACGTCGAGGGCGATCGAGGCGCCCTTGTCATCCTTCTTGCCCGGGCCGACGGCCAGCACTTCACCCTGATCGGGCTTCTCGGCAGCATTGTCGGGAATCACGATGCCGGAAGCGGTCTTGGTTTCGTTGTCCAGACGCTTGACGATCACGCGGTCGTGCAAAGGACGCAGATTCATACGGACTCCTTAGTACAAGTGAGCATTTATTTGCAAAGTGGCCACCGCGGGAGTGCGGAGACCCTTGAAATCGGACGCCGGATGCAGGCTACAGCACGCTGTTAGCACTCGCACCCGGCGAGTGCTAATTATAGGGACGGGGTTTCGGGTTTTCAAGACGAGGTCTGAATACGGGTTTACCCGCGGAAAGGAAGGAAAAACGTCGCGGCCCCGCGCCGGGCAAGGCCGGACGGGCATTGTCTCTTATATTGTGCGGCCGGTATTTTTTCAGGCGGATGTCGCCCGGGGAGCCGATCTCCCTCTACCGTCGTCCCTCTTGCAAGCGGCGCCCCGGCGATTTTCGCCTTTCGACTGAAGACACCGGCCCCTTCACGGAGGAGACGGAAGGCTCAGGCCCCGCCCCGCAGCTGAGGCAAGACCGTCTGCGCGCAGGCGTCGATCCAGGCCTGCTGGTTGCCGCAGACGTTGTGCAGGAAGACCGCGTCGGCGCCCATGGCCAGGTCCTCGGCCAGCCAGGCCGCCTGTTGCGCGGCGTCGCAGGAGATGCGGACCGCGCGCTCGATGTCGTCCGGCGACACCGTCCGCGCGCGGGCATCGAATTCGGCGGGGGTCGCCAGGTTCGCCGCCGTTTCGCTGTCGAACACATTGGTGCGCCACTGTTCGTAGGCCATTCGGCGGGCCGCCTCGTCGCCCTGGGTGGGGTCGGCATAGGCGATCTTGGCCTGGATATGGACCGGCTTGGCCTCGCCGCCGCCCTCGCGGAAGGCATCGATCACCGCGCGCATGGTCTCGCGTGGGGCCGAGATCGTGATCAGGCCGTCGGCCCACTGCCCCGCCCAGCGCGCGGTCTGCGCGGTCAGCGCCGCGGCGAAGATCGGCGGCGGACGCTGCGGCAGCGTATAGAGCCGCGCGCGATCGACCACGATGCTGCCGTGGTGCGTCACCTCCTCGCCGCGCCACAGCGCGCGCATCGCGTCCACCGATTCGGTCAGCATGGCCTGCCGCTCGGCCTTGGACGGCCACGGCCGGCCGGTGATGTGTTCGTTCAGCGCCTCGCCGGTGCCCAGCGCGATCCAGAAGCGGCCCGGAAACATGGCCTCCAGCGTCGCCGCGGCCTGCGCGACCACGGCCGGGTGGTAGCGGCCGAACGGGCACGCGACCACGCCCGTGGGCAGATCGACGGTCGCCATCGCGGCGCCGAGCCAGGACCAGGAATGGCCGCTCTCCCCTTGCCGCTCGCTCCACGGATGGAAGTGGTCGGAGCTGCTGAGCGCGTTAAAGCCGGCCAGCTGCGCGGCACGCGCGTAGCGCAGCAGATCGCCCGGCGAGAACTGTTCGTGCGAGGCGTGATAGCCGATCAAGGGCATGGCGGACTCCTGGGCGGGATTGGGGATGGGCCGGTCGTCTTCTGGTCGTGTTCTGGTCGTGTTCCGGTCGTGTTCTGGTCGTGTTCTGGTCGTGTTCTGGTCGTGTTCCGGTCGTGTTCTGGTCGTGTTCTGGTCGTCAGGTGAACGACAGTGGCCGGCAGTGGCCGTCAGCCGGCCGCTGCCGGAACCGGATAGGCCAGCGTGGTCATCAGCGCGAGCGCGGCCTGGCGCGAATCGAGCCGGGTGTGCTGCACGACGATCGGCACGTCGGACTCGATCACGCTGGCGTAGTCGGTGTCCTCGGGGATCGGCTCGGGGTCGCGCAGATCGTTGAAGCGCAGATGCAGCGTGCGGCGAGCCGGTACCGTCAGCCGGTAGGGGCCCACGGGCTCGCGGTCGGCATAGAAGATCGTCACGGTGACATTGGCCTCGGTATCGCCGGTATTGAGCAGGCAGGCCGCCTCGTGGCTGTTCAACTGCCGGCTCGCGGCCGGGTCGGTCGGCGGCAAATAGCCTTCGGCAATCACCCAGCGCCGTTGTCCGATCGCTTCCATCGGTTTCTCCTTTGTTGTTCGCCAGTGGCGGGATTGGCAGTGTCCAGGCCGTCCACCGTGTCGACGATCACGGCGCAAAGCACGGCCGCTGCCGCAGCCAGCGATAGCCGTAGGCACGCAGCTTCAGCGCATGGGCCCCGTTCTGCTGCGGCGGATACGGGCCGTCGACCAGCATGTCGCGCAGCTCGCCGACCTCGACATCGGGCAGCCCCACCTCGACGTCCTGGCCCGACAGATTGGCGAAGGTGAAGACCACCTGTCCATCCAGTTCGTGCCGCAGCGCCAGCACCGCCGGGCAGCCCACGTCCATCACCGTGCATTCCCCGTAACCGATCTCCGGCATGCCGAGGCGCGCGCGGATCATCTTGCCCGTCCTGGCCAGCAGCGAATCGTCGCGCAGCGTTTGCTCGTAGATATTGACCTTGTCGTAGGCGAACGGCCCCTCGCGGATCACCGGCACCGGCAGCGAGTCGGGATCGGCGGGCGAGAAGCCGCCATTGACCTCGTCGGACCATTGCATCGCGGTGCGCACCGCGTGGCGTTCCTTTTGCGACAGATCCTCCCCCATGCCGATCTCCTCGCCGTAGCGCAGGATCGGCGTGCCCGGCAGAGAGAACAGCAGCGCATGGACCTGCGCGATGCGGCGCTGGTCGCCATCGAGCATCGGCGGCAGCCGGCGGCGGATGCCGCGGTTGTAGACGCGCATGTCCTCGTCCGGCGCGAAGCGCTGCATCACCTCTTCCCGCTCGGCCTCGCTGAGCCGCTCCAGGTCGAGCTCGTCGTGATTGCGGACCCATACCGCATATTGCGCGCGCTCGGGCGGGTCGGGCTGCTCGCGCAGCGCGCGCTCGATCGGCTCGGCGCGCTCGCGCGCCAGCGCCAGGAACAGGAAGTTGTTCAGGAAGAAGTTGGACACCAGCGTCAGGCGATGGCCCTTGCCGAAGTAGCGCGCGTAGTCCTCGGCCGGCACGTCGACCTCGCCGAGCAGCACCGCGTCGGAACGACGCAGCGTCGCGAACGCGCGCAGGTCGTTCAGCAGCCAGAAGCCGTCGTCGCGCGGGTCCGCCTCCTTCGCCCCGTCGATCATGTGTCCCGCCGCGTCGATGCGGAATCCCGATACGCCCAGCCGCAGCCAGAACGACATGATGTCCTCGATCTCGGCGCGCACGGCCGGGTTGGCGATATTGAGATCGGGCTGATGCGAATAGAAGGCGTGCCGGTAGTATTGCCCCGCCTCCTCGTCCCAGGTCCAGACGCTGTCCTCGACGGTCGGGAAGATCGGCTTGACGTGGGTCTCCTCCGGCTCGTCGGCCCAGACGTAGTAGTCGCGGTACGGCGAATTGCGGTCGCGCCGCGCCTCCTGGAACCAGCGATGCTGATCGGACGTGTGGTGCGCCACCAGTTCCACCATCACGCGGATACCGAGTTCCTCGGCCTTTTCCAGCAGCGCGACCATGTCGGCCAGGTCGCCGAAGCGCGGGTCGACCGCGAGATGGTCGGTGACGTCGT
Organism: Cupriavidus sp. R6-3; assembly: GCF_059772245.1. NCBI lineage: Bacteria > Pseudomonadati > Pseudomonadota > Betaproteobacteria > Burkholderiales > Burkholderiaceae > Cupriavidus > Cupriavidus sp. R6-3. The sequence continues at coordinate 16,436 of NZ_JCBAJO010000039.1, read as the reverse complement.
AGCCGCCATCGCGAAACGGCGACTGGTAGAACGGCGACAGCCAGATGCAGGTCACGCCGAGCCCGCGCAGGTATTCGAGATGCGCCGTCAAACCCTGGAGATCGCCCCAACCGTCGTTATTGCCGTCGCGAAATACGCTGACGTCGATTTGGTAGATGATCGCATTGCGGTACCAGAGCGAACGCATGGACTCTCCTTCCTGACGATTGAACGGCGACCTCGGGCGCGCGGTGCCGCGCCGCCCGCATCGATTACGGCTGCAGCGGCTGCCGCTGTTGCTGCGGTTGCGGCCGTGGCCGATGCAGCGGCTCCAGCAGGACGGCCTGCTCCGGCTGCAGCATGCCGTCGAAACGGCGGTCCGGACCTTCCGGCAGGCTGTCGATCGCGACGCGCCAGTCGCCCTCGAGATCGATCGGCAGCGGCCGTTCGGCGAAGTTGATGCAGACCACGCGCTCGTCGTCGCCATGCCGGCGGCGATAGGCCAGCACCTCGGGCGGCGACGGCAATTCCTCCCAGCTGCCCAGGCGCAGCGCCGGGCTGGCGCGGCGCGTCTCGATCAGCGTGCGGTACAGATGCAGCATCGACGAGGGCTGCGACCATTGCGACTGCACCGACAGCGTCGCGGCCTCGGGCGGGAACGGCAGCCAGGTGCGGGCCGCGCGCCAGCCATGCGGCGGCGCGAAGTCCCACGGGATCGGGCCGCGCGGACCGTCGCGTCCGCCCGGATCGACGCGCTGGCCCGGCTCGACCACCACGTCCTCGAGCCCCAGTTCCTCGCCCTGGAAGATGAATGGCGTGCCGCGCAGCGTCAGCAGCATCACGGCGGCGGCGCGGGCGCGGCGCATCGAGCCGCCGTAGCGGGTGCGATGGCGCTCGTTGTCGTGATTCGACAGCACCCAGGTCGGCCACGCCTGCGCCGGCTGCAGCAGCGCATCGACCTCGCGGATGCAGGTGCGGAACACCACCGGGTCCCAGGGCGCATCGAGCGGCGGGAAGTTGAACGACATGTGCAGCTCGTCGCCGGCCCCGTAGTACTGCACCACGGTGGCGGTCGAGCGGATATTGACCTCGCCGACCAGCACGCGATCGCCGGGATAGCTGTCGACCAGCTTGCGGATGCCGCGCAGCACCTCGTGGCTGTACGGGTCGTCGTTGAAGTCGGCCAGCGGCTCGCCCGCCAGGCAGCGCGGATGGTCGGCGAAGGTCGGGTCCTTGCCGGTGCAGTGCGCGACGTCGATGCGAAAACCGTCGACGCCGCGGTCGAGCCAGAAACGCAGCACGCCGTGCATGGCCTGCACGACCTCGGGATTGCGCCAGTTCAGGTCCGGCTGCTGCGGCAGGAACAGGTGCAGGTAGTACTGGCCGGTGGCCTCGTCCCAGGTCCAGGCGCTGCCGGCACCGAGCGCCGCGCGCCAGTCGTTGGGCTGGTCGCGCCAGATGTACCAGTCGCGCTTCGGGTTGTCGCGCGACGAGCGCGATTCGATGAACCACGGATGCTGATCCGAGGTGTGGTTCGGCACGAAGTCGAGCAGCACGCGCAGGCCGCGCGCGTGCGCCTCGCCGATCAGCCGGTCGGCATCGGCCAGCGAGCCGAACACCGGATCGACATCGCAGTAGTCGCTGATGTCATAGCCCGCGTCGGCCATCGGCGAGCGATAGATCGGCGAGATCCAGATCGTGTCGGCGCCCAGCGCGCGCACATGGTCCAGCCGCTCGATGATGCCGGCCAGGTCGCCGACACCGTCGCCATTCGCATCGGCGAAGGAGCGCGGGTAGATCTGGTAGACCACGGCGCTCTTCCACCACAGCGAGGTGTCGCGCGTCGCTTCGACGGTCTGCGAGGGATCGGCGGGCGGGCCGGGCATGGCCCCGGCCGGTACGGTGGCACGGACGTTCACATTCATGGGCACGCTGGCAATGACGGTTGTCATCCGCCCATCGATGCAGCTTCCATGCCTGTCTGGCGGCATCTGCGGGTTCGTCCGAGGCCCCACCGATATGGACGCCGAGGCGCCGTGGGACCGATGCGCAAATCCTGCGCGCGCGCGGTAATTTTTTCCGACGGGGGATCAGGGGGATGGAAGGGAGGCGGAAAGCGTGCCGACGGAGGCGGCTGGAGGAGCGGACACCGGCGCGGACAGCGGCGCGGCAGGTTTCAAGCGGCTAGGACAACAGCCCCGAGTCCTCGATATACCCGAGGGCCTGCCGTATCTCCCGGCGTGCCTTCAGGCTGTAACAGACCTGCCGGTCCCGCACCGTCAGCGCAACGATGTCCGCCTGCAGCAGCTCCTGGAAGATCCGCCCCGCGCGGCGCAAGTTCAGGCCGACCGCCGCGGCCAGGTCGGCAGCGGGCATGCCGTCCTCGCCGGCCTCCAGCAGCGCGCGGCAGATGTCGGCACGCGCCGGATCGGTCAGCAAGGCATAGCTCAAGGTGGCTTCCTGCTTGGGGTCCATGTCCGTACATTAGGCGCCACATCCGGCAATGGCAAGCCGCGTTCGGGGGATGACACACGGCCGCATCCACGTGCCGCTTGAACAAGGCAAACAAAAGCGGCCGGCCCCAACCAGGGTCGACCGCTTCCGCTTTCCGCGACGCAGCAGCCGCCGCCTACGCCATCACGAACGGCAACTGCCGCTGGCGCTTGCCGGTCAGCTTGAACACCGCATTGGCGACCGCCGGCGCGATCACTGGTACGCCCGGCTCGCCAAGCCCGGTGGGCGGGTCGTCGGACGGCACGAAGTGCACCTCCACCGGCGGCGCATCATTGATGCGCACCGGCGGGAAGTCGCCGAAGTTGCTGTTCCTGACCGCGCCGTTGTCGATCTCGATGGCAAACCCGGGCCGGATCATCGCCAGGCCGAACACACAGCCGCCCTCGATCTGCGCGCGCGCCGACAGCGGGTTGACCACGCGATTGGCATGCACGCCGGCGGTCACGCGATGCACGTGCGGCTGCCCGTTCTGCAGCGAGACCTCGACCACATAGGCCACCGCCGAATCGAAGGACTGGTGCACCGCGACGCCCCAGGCGCGGCCCGTCGGCAGCCTGCGCTTGCCGTAGCCCGACTTCTCCACCGCGAGCTGCAATGCCGCCCGCTGCCGTGCGCCCTTGACCGGATCGAGCTGCGCGAGCCGGTAGGCCACCGGATCCTGCTTCGCCACCGTCGCCAGCTCGTCGATCAGCGTCTCCTTGACGAAGGCCGTGTGCGTGTGGCCAACCGAGCGCCACCACAGCACCGGCACCTGCACCTTCGGGTGATGGACCGACAGCCGCAGCGGGAAGCCATAGTCATGGTCGACGATGCCCTCGGTCATGGTGTGGTCGACGCCGTCCTTGACGAGGAAGGCCTCGAACGGCGAGCCCATCGTCAGCGACTGGCCGACGATCGCGTGCTCCCAGCCCAGCACCCTGCCCTGCGCATCGACGCCGATGCGCGCGCGGTGCAGATGCAGCGGCCGGTAGTAGCCGCCGCGGATATCGTCCTCGCGGCTCCAGATGACCTTGACCGGCTCGCGATGGCCCTTCGCGACCCAGGCGCGCATCACCTGCGCGGCCTCCACCAGATAGTCCGAGGTCGGCACCGCACGGCGGCCGAAGCCGCCGCCGGCCATCATCGTCACCACCGAAACCTGCTCGGGCGGCAGGCCGAAGGCCTTGGCCAGCGCGCCTTGGTCGACCGTCTGGAACTGCGTGCCGGCCCAGACCTTGACGCGGCTTGGCTTGCCGCCCGCCACCTCGGCCTGCATCGTGCAGTTCAGGGGCTCCATCGGCGCGTGCGCCAGATACGGGAAGCGGTACTCGGCCTCGATGGTGCGCGCGGCGCCCGCCAGGTCGAAGGCATCGGCGCGCGGCGTCCTGCCGGGCTGGCGCGCGAGCTTCGCGTATTCCTCGTACAGCGCCGCGGTCGAGACCGTCGAGCCGCTGTCGTCCCATTCGGCCTGCAGCGCATCGCGCCCCTGCTTGGCCGGCCAATAGCCGTTGGCAATCACCGCGACGCCGGTGCCGCCGCCATCGGTCGGTACCTCCAGTACCTCGGCCACGCCCTTGATCGCGCGCGCCGCGTCGGCATTGAAGCGGCGCACCTTGCCGCCGAAGCGCGGCGGGCGCGCGACCACGGCGACCATCAGGTTGTCGAGCTGCGTGTCGATGCCGAAGCCGACCGAGCCGTCGAGCTTGCCGCGCGTGTCCAGCCGCGGCGTCGGCTTGCCGATCAGCGTGAAGCGCGACGGATCCTTCAGCGTGACCTGCTGCGGCACCGGAAGCGCCATCGCGGCCTGCGCGAGCTCGCCGTAGGTCGCGCGGCGATTGCCGGCGGTGACCACGCCTTGCGCGGCGGTGCACGCGGACGGCTCCACCTGCCACTGCTGCGCGGCGGCGGCCACCAGCATCGCGCGGGCACGGGCGCCGAGCTCGCGATACTGCTGGTACGAGTGCTTGACCGCGGTCGAGCCGCCGGTCATCTGGATCCCCATCGCGGGGTCCTTGTACGGATCGCCGGCCGGCGCCAGCACCGCGCGCACGTTGCGCCAGTCGACGTCGAGCTCCTCGGCCAGCGCCATCGGCAGCGCGGTGTGCACGCCCTGGCCGAATTCGAGCCGGTTGACCGCGACCGTCACGGTGTTGTCGGGCGCGATCACGATGAAGGCCTGCGGCGCGGCGGCCGGGCCCTTCGCGGTGGGCGCGGCAGCCTCGTCGGCGCGGACTTCACCCAGCGGCGCGATGCCCAGCGCCAGTCCGCCGCCGGCCATGCCGGTCAGCTTCAGGAAGGTGCGCCGGTCGATGCCGGCGGCCGGCGCGTCATGGCTGTCGTGCGCGCCATGGGCGCCATGGGCGCCATGGGCGTCATGCGGGCCGTCGCCGGCACCGCCGGATAGCGCGGCAATCCGCGCGCCAAGTCGTTGCATTTGCATGGTGTCTCCGGTAGCCGATCAGCCCAGCGTCTTGGCCGCGTCCTTGATGGCGGCGCGGATGCGCTGGTACGTGCCGCAGCGGCACAGGTTGCCCGCCATCGCCTGGTCGATATCCGCATCGGTCGGCTTGCGCTTGTTGCGCAGCAGCCCGATCGCGCTCATCACCTGCCCGTTCTGGCAATAGCCGCACTGGGACACATCGTTCCTGACCCAGGCATCGAGCACCGCGCGGCCGACCTTGTCGGTGCCGGCGCCTTCGATCGTCGTGATACGCGCGCCCTGCAGCGCGGAGATCGGCGTCACGCAGGCGCGGATCGGCTGGCCGTTCATGTGCACCGTGCAGGCGCCGCAGGCCGCGATGCCGCAGCCGAACTTGGTCCCGGTCATATGCAGCTGATCGCGCAGCGCCCACAGCAGCGGCGTGCTCGGATCGGCGTCGACCTGCATCGGCTTGCCGTTGATTTCCAGCGTCGTCATGGGGATCGTTCCTTGTCATGCCGCCCCCTTGTCGAACCGCCAGCCACGCGCGCCGCGACAGGGGGCGGAATGCCGGTGGCGCGCTAAAACGACGCAAGCATAGTGCAAAGTCGCGCGTTTGTTTGGCGCGAAATCGATGCTGTCAGCGGAGCGCAAGGTTGATGACAGCCTGGTGTCAGATTGGTCGCGCTGCCGGGAAAGACGCTGGGTCCCCGCCTGCGCGGGACGCCCGGGACCAGGCCAAATTCCCGATGTTGCGGTCAGCCGGGCGGAGCATTCATTGAGCCAATGAACCGTGGACAAGTGGTGTAAAGCCACCGATAGCGGGCAACGGAATGGCTATTGCGCGTACTAGGGAGCATCCGCCAGGTTCCGAACCCAGGCGCCAAAGTTCTCGTTCTCGAATTCGTACAAGCCCCGAGGCGACTTTGACACGACGCCCTTCTCGTCGAGGCGTGCGAGCGCCTTCTGCACGTGGGCAGCGCCAAGGACCTCGATTCCAAGTTGCTCCCTGAAGGCTGCGAGCAGGGAGCGTGCGAAAGGCTTGACGGCTGGGTTGTTCGCAAACTCTTTTACCAAGAGACGTTCCAGGGCGCTCAAGTTCGCCCACGTGGCCTCGTGATTCTCGGCCAGCGCCAGCTTCTCCAGTTGTAGGGCAACCGCCTTGGCAAAGCTCATCTTCGGCTGCATCATCAGCGTCACGGCGACTTCGAGCAGCGGCTCCGGTCGCTGATGGAACTGCTTGAACGCTGCCTTTGCCTTCTTCAGATCGAGTGTGCGGCCGGTGGAGGCGGCAAACTGCTTGGCGACGAACTCGACAAAATCGTCGTCCAACAGCGGAAAGTCCTGCAGCGGGTGGCCTGCCGAGTAGAGCGGAGCCCGCGTATCGGTAAAGACGTGACCCAGTTGGGTGCGCGACGAGCCGGTGAACACTACGCGGAGCCGTTTGTTGTACTTGGTCAGAGCCGTGCGAAGGGCACGCGCCACATCCTCGCCCTCCTCACTGCGCCCCAGAGACTGGGCCTCGTCGATCAGCAGCAGAACCTGACTGTCGTTTGTCAGGCGGCCAAGCAGGTCATCCAGTCGCAGCGCCATGTCGACGGCCAGCCGCCCCTTCTCGTCACCCAACTCGATCGTCCCCTCGACGGATCCGGCGCCGACGGATGCCTTCCCCTTGATGGACTTGATCGAAGGCGACAGTTTCGCCTTCAACCTGCCGGCGAACGTCCTCGGCGTCTTGGCAGTCTCCAGGGCGTGCAATAGTGCGGCACCAGGAGTTTGCCTGGTCTGCCAGAGATCGACATATACGACGAGGTAGCCGTCCTTCTCCGCGGCAGGGGTCAAGTCATGCCGCAGGAACACGGTCTTGCCCGTGCGCCGTGGCGCGAAGATGGTCAACGAGGCAAGGATTCCCGCGTTCAGCGCCGCAAGGTACGACCGGGCGAGTTGAGGCCGAGGGAAGTGCCAGAGGTCCGTGAGCTTCATGGCATTACACCGAATTATACGTGGTCGGTATAATTATACCCACGACGGATAATTATGGATAACGCCGGGGCCGTGATAAGCGGAGGCATAAAAAACCGCCCGCGTCGGCGGGCGGTGTAGGACAAGGTGTCGGGCAAGGCGTCGAGCCCGAGTGCTCAGGCCATCGCGCTGCGCTGCCCTTGCGCGCGGCGCAGGCCCACCCACTGCAGGCACGCGAACACCGCCACGCCCCAGGCCTGCAGCAGCACGAAGGCGCTGCCCAGCCAGGTCGGCGACAGCCAGCCGGCGGCCAGCAGCAGCATGCAGTCGATCGCCCACAGCGCATTGCAGGCGATCACCGCCAGCACCAGCGCGCGCGGCATCGGATTGCGCGTCGCCAGCAGGCCGACGATGGCGGCATAGGGCAGCAGGACCAGGCCGGCATAGCGCAGCCAGGACGCCGGAATGGCGAACCAGTTCGACAGCACGTTGGCATCGAACACCATCAGCAGGCCCATCAGGCCGCTGACGATGGCGTCGGCAATCAGGACATGGCGCAGCAGGCGGGTCGGTTGGACGGTTTGCATGGTCGATCTCCGTAGGGTGAAGGGAAGGCTAAGGGAAAACGAAGGGAAAAACGAATGGCGGTTGCGATGGCTTCATCATCGTCGCTGGCCGCGCGCAATGCGATGACCTGCAAGGTAATCGCCGCAATACCGCGGCAATACCGCCGCCCTTCCACCGCCCTTCCACCGCCCTTCCACCGCCCTTCCACCGCCCTTCCACCACCCTTCCACCGCCCTTCCGCCGCCCTCCGCCGCGCTCCGCCGCCCTCCGCCGCCCTCCGCCGCCCTCCGCCGCCCTCCGCCGCCTTTCCGCCGCCTTTCCGCCGCCTTTCCGCCGCCTTTCCGCCGCCTTTCCGCCGCCCTTCCGTCCCCCTTCCGCCGCCAATCCGCACGGCCCCTACCTCAAAACGCCGCCGAGCGCCATCCCCAAATGCGCCCCGACTTTGCGCCTTATCGGCGCTTGGCCGGCATCGGCCTGTCGCTATAGTCGCCCGATGCTGCCGGACCCGCGTCCGGCGTGGCCCCCGTTGCCCGGCACCGCGCCGGATGGCACGGGAAGCCGCCCTGCTCCCGCACCTTGTCCGCCCGTCGCCGGCACCACGCCATGCGCCAACACACCTTCCCATGACGTCCGCTCAGGAAGCCCCGCCCCTGCCCGCCCTGCCTCGCTGGCAGCGCGTATCGCTTGCGTCCGCGCTGTTCTTCCTGCTGGCGATCGCCGGCATCGCGCTGACGCGCTATCCCGGCAACGCCGCCATCGTCTGGCTGGCCACCGCGTTCGGTGCCGGCGTGATGCTGCACCAGCGGCCGCGCGAGCGCGCCTGGATGCTGGCCGGCATGCTGGCGGCGGGCGTTGCCGCCAACGCGATGTTCGGCGACCCGTGGTGGCTGGCGCTGATACTGGGCGCTTCCAATATCGCCGAGATCCTGTTCGTCGCGTGGCTGGCGCCGAGCATCAGCGGCGGGATCGGCCGGGCCAGCGCGGTGCCGCTGGCCCGCTTCGCGCTGATGCTGGGGGCGACCTGCACGCTGGCGCCCGTGATCGGCGCCACCATCGGCGCCGCGGCCATCTCCGCCGCCTATGGCCGGCCCATCGGCGACATCTGGTCGACCTGGTGGAGCGCCGACGCAATCGGCATGCTGATGCTGGTGCCGCTGTCGGTCACCTACTCGCGCGAGCGCCTGCGCGAGACGTTTTCCCGCGCTCGCCTGCCGCGCGTGGCCGGGCTGCTGCTGTTGACCGCCTCGGTCGGCGGCCTGTCGGTGTTGCAGACCCACGACCCCTTCGGCGTGCTGTCGCTGCCGCTGGTGGTCGCCGCGCTGTTCACCAACCCCTTCACCACCGCATTGCTGACGCTGCTGTCGATGCTGGTCACGGTGATGCTCGGACTGGCCGCGGCACAGGCGGGCCTGGTCGACGCGCCGGCATTCCTGACCCATGCGATGAAGCTGTCGACCAGCCTGATCCTGGTGTTCCCGGTCTGCATCGCCTACCTGAGCGAGCAGAATCGCCGCGACCGCAGCGAGCTGCGCGGCAGCGAACGGCGCTTCCGCCAGGCGATGCAGCATTCGGCGATCGGCATGGCGCTGGTCAGCCTCGACGGCCGCTGGCAGCAGGTCAATCGCGCGATGTGCGAGCTGTTCGGCTACAGCGCGGCCGAGCTGAGCCGCATCGCCTTCCAGGACATCACGCACCCGGACGACCTCGCCGCCGACCTGGCGCAGCTCGAACGGCTGGTGGCCGGCCAGACCGACAGCTACCGGATGGAGAAGCGCTACCGCCGCAAGGACGGGAACTTCATCTGGACGCTGCTGGCGGTATCGCTGGTGCGCGACGAGGCCACCGGCGCGCCGCTGCATTTCATCGCGCAGGTCGAGGACATCCATGAACACAAGCTCGCGCAGCAGCGGCTCGAAGCGCTGTCGCGGCGCACCGAGCTGGCCGTCGAAGCGGGCCGGGTCGGCATCTGGGAATGGGACATCGCCGCCGGCACGCTGTCATGGGACCGCCGCATGCACGCGCTGCACGGCACCGAGGCCGCCGCCGGCGCACCGGACCTGGACGGCTGGATCGCGATGGTGCATGCCGACGACGTCATGCGCGCGCGCCACGAGATGCGCCAGGCGGTCAAGGGCACGCAGCCCTTCGACACCCAGTACCGCATCGTGCGGCCCGACGGCGAGGTGCGGCATATCCGCGCGATGGCGGTGGTCTCGCGCGCCGACGATGGCACGGCGCTGTCGATGGTCGGCACCAACTGGGACATCACCGAGCACCATCGTCTGACGGAGGCGCTGTTCGAGGAGAAGGAGCGCCTGCATATCACGCTGCGATCGATCGGCGATGCGGTGATCTGCACCGACGCCGCGCTGCGCATCACCTTCATCAATCCGATCGCCGAGCAGCTGACCGGCTGGACCATGGCGGAGGCCGACGGCCGGCCGCTCGCCACGGTCTTCCACGTGGTCGACGAGACCACCGGCCAGCCGATTGCCTGCCCGGTCGCCAAGTGCCTGCAGACGCTGCGCCCGGTCTATCTCGAAGACGGCGCGGTGCTGATCAGCCGCCATGGCGAGCGCCACGACGTGCAGGACTCCGCCGCGCCGGTGCTGACGCCGCGCGGCGACGTGATCGGCGCGGTGCTGGTGTTCCAGGACATCACCACCGCGCGCGCGCTGCAGCGCAAGCTCGCCCATTCGGCGATGCACGACGCGCTGACCGGGCTGCCCAACCGCATCTGGTTCGAGCAGCGCCTGCGCGAGGCGTGCGAGTCGGCGCGCGAGTTCGATCAGCAGCATGCGCTGTGTTTCATCGATCTGGACCGCTTCAAGATCGTCAACGATACGGCGGGCCACGCGGCCGGCGACGTGCTGCTGCGCGAGCTCGGACACGTGATCCGCAGCCAGGTGCGTCCGGGCGATCTGCTGGCGCGCCTGGGCGGCGACGAGTTCGCACTGCTGCTGCGCAACTGCTCGGTGGACCAGGGCGAGCGCGTCTGCCTGAAGGTCATCGATGCGATCCGAGCGCGGCGTTTTCCGTGGGAAGGCCGCGTCTACGACGTCGGCGCGAGCGTCGGCATCACGGCGATCGATCGCGAGGCGCCACCGCTGGGCGAGCTGATGAGCCGCGCCGACGTGGCCTGCTACGCCGCCAAGGCGGCGGGCCGCAATCGCGTCTCGGTCTATCGCCGCGACGAAAGCGATGCGCGCCGTCACCATCGGGAGCTGCAGGTGGCCGCGGGCATCCACTCGGCGCTGGAGGCCAACCGCTTCCGGCTGTTTGCGCAGGAGATCCGCGCACTGGCGCCGGAGGCCGGGGGTACGCCGCCGGCATCGACGACAGCATCGTCCTCTGCATCGGCGTCCGCATCGATGCCGGCATCGGCGTCCGCATCTGCGTCCGTATCGGCATCCGCATCTGCGTCCGCATCGCCGGCTGCGTCCTCCCCTCCGACCCATATCGAGATCCTGGTGCGCATGGTCGATGAGCACGGCAGCCTGGTGATGCCCGGCGCCTTCATCCCGGCGGCCGAGCGCTACGACCTGATGGGCCATGTCGACCGCTGGGTCATCCAGCACGTGCTGCGCGATTTCGGCGCGCGGCTGCTGGCGGTGCCCGGGCTGTCGGTGTCGATCAACCTGTCGGCCAATTCGCTGGGCGAGCCCTTCCTGCTGCCGTTCCTGCATGCCGAGCTGTCGAACTCGGTGCTGCCGGCCAGCCGCATCCGGCTGGAGATCACCGAGACCGCGCTGATCAACAACATGGCCGCGGCCAACCGGCTGGTCGCCGACATGCGCAAGGCCGGCTGCACCATGGCGCTGGACGACTTCGGCGCCGGCCTGTCGTCGTTCGCCTATCTGAAGCAGTTCCCTGTCGACTACCTGAAGATCGACGGCAGCTTCATCCGGCATCTGGCCGCGAGCGCCGTGGATCGGGAAATCGTCAGCTCGATCAACGACATCGGCCACCGGTTGGGCATCCGAACCGTGGCCGAATCGGTCGAGGACGAAGCCACGCTGGACGTGCTGCGCGAGATCGGCGTCGACTATGCGCAGGGCTATGCGATCGGCCGGCCGATGCCGCTGGAGGACTACCTGGCGCGCTGCGCGGGCAGCGTGCCAGGCGAGACGGCGCAGCGGCAGTCGCGGTAGCGACGGCTCGCCGCGGTTCGCCGCGGTGTCGCCGCGGTGTCGCCGCAGTTTCGCCGTGGGGTCCCGACCGGCTTGCGACAGGCTCGCGGCGCGGTCGCGGACGATCGCCGCAGATCGCCGCTGCCGGCCCGGCCTGATCAGCTCGCACTGGCGGTGGCGGCCATCCGGTGCAACAGCGGCACGCGGTCGTCGCGCACATCGCTTTGCACGTCACGCTGCGCATCGTCCGGCGCCTCCCCCGGCGGCTCCGACGCGCCATCGGCATCGCGCGTCGACACAGCCTCCTGCTCGCGCCCCGGATCGATGCAGCGGCCGTCGAGATGACGCAGCACCAGCTTGATTGCCAGCCGGCATTGCTCAGGCGTCTGCGCGGACTCGATCGCGGCCACTACTTCGGCATCCGCACCGAGGGTGCGCATCAGCGCGCGTGCCAGGCTGCGCTCGGCCAGCGCCTGCGCGGAACCGCGCGCCTGCAGATGCTGCATCACGCGTGCCGCGATCACATGGCGGTGATCGGCCGCGTTGCCGGCATCGAGCTGCGCGCAGGCCGCGGCGATCGCCTTGGAGGCGGCGGCGTCGTTGCCGGCGGCGGGCGTCAGCACCTGCCGGGCCGTCAGTGCGGCGTCCCGCAGCGCGCGCCGGCTCTTGACCCATTTCACCATCCGGTAGACCGCGAAACCGAGCCAGCACAGCCCCAGCACCCCGCCCACCACCATCAGCCCCGTGCCCGCGGTAGCCGCGGTCACGGTGGTCAACGCGGCCACCGTCAGTCCGAGCACAGCGCCGTTGACGCCCAGCGTGCCGGCACCGTACGCGATGCGCAGGCCGGCCTTGCGCACATCCTTGTTCGCGGACTCGATCGCCTCGCCGATCTGGCTGTCGCAGTACTGCATCACGGTGCGATAGAAGTCCGCGGTCTGCCGCAGTTGGGCGGGGTCGGCCTCGCCGACGATGCGCTGCCGCCGCGGGGACAGCGGCTGCGCCTTGCAGACGGTGGCCGCAGCGCCGTGGCGCTCGAGGCCGTCCAGGGCGGCGGCCAGCGGCGAACGCCGCAGGACCTCGCGCCGCTGATGCAACGCCGCGCGCTGCCTGGCCGAGTCTCGCCACTGCATGACACCGGTGACGATTTGGGCCGTCGACATGGCCACCGACGCCGCGCATCCCGCGATGCCGGTCCAAGGCAGCGCGGCCGCCACGGTGGGAAGCATCCGGCTGAGCACCTGCAGCACACCGGACGAGGCGGCCACGCCCTGCACGACGGCATCGCGCGCCAGCGTCAGGCCGCTGCTGAACAGCTTGCCGTCGTTGTCGCCGCGCTCCGCGCGCGAATGGCGATACAGCAGGAAGGCGTCGAGGCTGCCGTCGTCGCGCAGCGCCTGCCGCTGCTGCCGCCGCACCGCGCGCTCGGCGGGCAGCGCCGCCTCGGTGCGCGAAGCCAGCCGCTGGCGCAGCGCCGCTTCGCACCGGGTGTGATCGGCGGCGGTATCCCGGAGCCGCGCGTCCAGACGGCCGCGCTTGCGCACCACCTTGACGAATCGTGCGATCGCCACGCCAGCCTCCAGCGCCGCCAGCACCGGCATCGCGATTCCGATCCGAAAGCTGCACGTGGCGAGGATGCCGGCGCTCGGAACATCGCGCAGCATGGCGGGCAGTTGCGCGCCGCGCACGCCAGTCAGCGCGGCGGCCAGCAGCCCCCAGAACGGATAGAGCACGCATTCGGTCTTGCCGAGCCGGCCGATCGGCTTGGTGGCCTTGTCGGCGGTGATGCGGCACGCCACGCCGGCGAGCACCGCGGCGTCGGCGCCGACCTTGCCGGCGGCCGCAGGCGGCGGCAACGGTCCTTGCCGCAACGGTCCTTGCAGCGGCCCCTGCGGCAATGGGGCCGTCAGCGGCAAACCCGTGAAGGAAGGTGCAAAGGCAGTCGTAGGCATGATGGTCGTCCCCGCAACGGCCGCCAGGCGCTGCTGGCGACACATCGCAAATACACTGCAGACACAAGACCGACGCACCGTATGGTGCGGCGCACTATCGAATTCGGGATGGCGGGAATGTACGACGTGTGCAACTGCAAAAGTCACGCGGAATGCGTGCTTCTTTAGTTTCCGGGCAAGCGAATCGGAAGGACCTCACCTCGATCTTGATCCGCAAAGGTGGGATGGCATCGTGCGTGAACGCACAGAGACCGGAAGTGCGGCGTCGCTACGCTGGGACCACGCCCGCTGGGCCCATCCGCGCTACCGGAAAAGACAGGAGACCGCGCCATGCCGCCACGCAGGCCCGCCCACGCACCCGACGCCCGCATCGAAGGCGTGTTCAGCCGCATCGAGGCAATGACGCTCGAGGACTGCCCGATCGAACCGGGCTGGGTGCGCGCCGGCCGGCCGCATGCGCGCGCCGCGACCCACGCGATGGCGCGCGACGGACTGGCGTCGACCCATCTGTGGGAATGCAGCGCCGGCGCGTTCGCCTGGCGCTTCAGCGTCGAGGAGACCGTGCTGATCCTCGACGGCGAGGTGCGGGTGACCAGCCCCGGCGGACAGGTGCGCACGCTGCGGGCCGGCGACGTCGGACATTTCCCGGCGCATACGACCTGGCTGTGGGAGGTCGACCGCCATGTGCGCAAGATCGCCTTCTGCCGCCGCGAGGTGCCGTGGCCGCTGAGGCTGGCGACGCGGGCGCTGGATCGGCTGCTCGAACGTGCCCGGGCACTGAGGTCGGACAGCGGCGCGGAACCGCGCGGCGGCCGGGACGCCGGGATGTCGTCGGCGCCTTGAGGGCCTGGAGGCCCTGCGCGACCGGGGGATTTGGGGCCCGGAGCACCCGGGCACCTTGAGCACCTTGAAGCACCTCGAGTACGGAGCACGCGGAGCACTGAGGACCTGCGGACCTGAGGACCAGGCCATCTCCCGTCCGCCGTTCGGAAATCCGAACACGCCCACACCACGCCCGCTCGGAAATCCGAACGCGGTCGCCAGCGCGCGAAACTTTTCCCTTTGGTTTCAATCACTTGCAGGCTGCTGTCAGCCTGGCAAAGCTGGCACGCCTCGTGCGAACTAGGCCCCCCATCTATAGCGCCGCCCCCCGGCTGCGCCACAACGATGGAGGAAACGACATGGCAGCCCCCACCCCGCCCGCCCGGCCCACACAGCGCCCCCGATTGCGTCCCCGCCGGCTGACCTGAAGCCGGCCCGCGTCGCCGCACGGGCGCTCCGGCGTCCGTCGAGCTGTGCGGGGCGGTACGCCGCCTTGCGCGTCTTTCGTTTCCCAAGCTGTCCGGCCCGCGCCGGACGCCCCAGGTTTGAATCACGATGAAACTGAACCGACTGCCCACCCTGATCCTGTTCGCCATGCTGCTCGGCCTGCTGGCCGGCACCACCGCGCACCACCTCGCGCCCGATGCCGCCGCGGCCAAATCGATCGCCAGCCATCTGTCGATCCTGACCGACGTGTTCCTGCGGATGATCAAGATGATCATCGGCCCGCTGGTGTTCGCCACGCTGGTCAGCGGCATCGCCAGCATGGGCGACGGCAAGGCGGTGGGCCGGATCGGCCTGAAGGCGATGGGCTGGTTCGTGATCGCCTCGGTGACCTCGCTGCTGCTGGGCCTGGTGATGGCCAATCTGCTGACGCCCGGCCATGGCATGAACCTGCCGCTGCCGCCGGCCGACGCCACCTCCAACCTGAAGACGGGCGCGCTGAACCTGCGCGACTTCGTCACCCACATGTTCCCGAAGAGCATCGCCGAGGCGATGGCCAACAACGAGATCCTGCAGATCGTGGTGTTCTCGCTGTTCTTTGGCTTCGCGCTGGGCGCCGTCAAGGACGGTCCGGGCAAGCCGCTGCTGGCGGCGATCGATGGCCTGGCCAAGGTGATGCTGAAGGTCACCAACTATGTGATGGCGTTCGCCCCGGTCGGCGTGTTCGGCGCCATCGCCGCGGTGATCACCGCCGAGGGCCTGGGCGTGCTGACGGTCTACGCCAAGCTGCTCGGCAGCCTGTATCTGGCGCTGGCGCTGCTGTGGGCGGCGCTGATCTTCGGCGGCTATCTGTTCCTCGGCCGCGACGTGTTCCGCCTGCTCAAGACGCTGCGCGCGCCGCTGATGATCGGCTTCGCCACCGCCAGCAGCGAGTCGGCCTATCCGAAGGTGATCGACCAGCTGACCCGCTTCGGCGTCAAGGAGCGAATCACCAACTTCGTGCTGCCGCTCGGCTACTCGTTCAACCTCGACGGCTCGATCATGTACACCTCGTTCGCGGCGCTGTTCGTCGCGCAGGTCTATGGCATCGAGCTGACGCTGACCCAGCAGATCACCATGCTGCTGGTGCTGCTGGTCACCAGCAAGGGCATCGCCGGCGTGCCGCGCGCCTCGCTGGTGGTGGTCGCCGCCGTGCTGCCGATGTTCGGCCTGCCGGAGGCCGGCATCCTGCTGGTGCTGGGCATCGACCATGTTCTCGATATGGGCCGCACCGTCACCAACGTGCTCGGTAACGCCATTGCCACGACCGTCGTCGCCAAAAGCGAAGGCGCGATCGGCGCGCCGGTGCCGGAAGAAGCGGACGACACCGCTGAAGACGGCGCTACCGACCTGGCACCCGTCCAGGTCCTGGCGAGCAAGTAGCCTCCCTGCCTGCTCCACGGGGCGTGCCAGGGGCCCGACCGCCAATCCGGCGGCCGGGCCTTTTTCATTCGGGGCGCCGGGTGATGAAGGGCAGCGGACCCGAGCGTCCGGGCCGGCTCACCGGGTGTGATAAAAGAGAGCGCATGCAGATAACCGCCATGCCGAACCGCCAGTCTTCCGCCGTGTCTTCGCCCCGTTCCGGCCCTGCCGCCGCTGCTGCTGCCACCGCTGCTGCCGTCCCCTCCC
>NZ_JCBAJO010000389.1:0-2647 GCF_059772245.1 Cupriavidus sp. R6-3 | reverse complement strand
GCGGCGGCCGGCGCCGCGCTCGGCCTGCAGCACCGGTGCCAGCGCGGCGGCGAGGCCGGCGAAGTCGTACGGGGCGATCGTCGCGCTGTCGCCGTAGCCGGGCATGTCCCAGGCGACGGCGCGGTAGCCGGCTTCGGTCAGGGCATCGAATTGCGCGGGCCACGCGGCCTTGCCGCCGCCGATGCCGTGCAGCATCACCACGGCGACGGGGCCGTCGCCGCGGGCCACGGTGGCGATGCCGTTGGGGTGGCGGATCAGGGAATCGCGGTTGGATTCGCGATGGGAGTCGGAGGGGGGCATCGAGGCTCCTTGCGGGTGTCGGCGTGTCGGCGTGTCGGCGTGTCAGCGTGTCGGCGAGTCAGCGTGTCGGCGAGTCAGCGTGTCGGCGAGTCAGCGGGTCCGCGCGCCAGCGGTTCAGCGTGCCATCTCCGCCAGCCGCCCCTGCTCGACCTCGGCCACGCCGTCCAGCGTCACCGTGCAGCCGCGCAGCGGCAGATCGAAATGGCCCAGCGTATGGCGGCCGGCCACTTCGTTGGCGCCGGTCGAATAGAGGAAATTGCCGGCAAACGCGCGCAGCTCCGTGCCGTTGCAATCGCGCCTGTCGTAGAAGGTCAACGCGTCCCAGCGCGCCTGCGGGTTCATGCCCCAGCCGACATGCGAGACCGCGTAGGCGTCCCGCGTGCCTTCCTTGTCGGCCCAGGCCGCGTAGTAGCCGCGCATCATGTCGGCATCGACGCCGTTGCCCTCGATGCCGACGATGTAGTCGCGCTCGACATGGCAGACGACCGTATCGCGCAGATAGGTCTTGAAGGTCAGGTTGACGTCGCCGGGCGCCAGCACCAGCGTGCCATCGACCTGCCCCGTGGCGGGGAACGCCAGGCACAGTCCGCCCGGCCAGTGCGCGACCTGGCCCGGCTTGTTGCAATAGCCCCAGACCCCGCCGACGCGCGCGCCGGCCAGGCCGATGCGCAGGTCCGTGCCGGCGCCGGAGGTCACGCGCATTTCGGCGGCACCGCGCAGCCGGCGCATCGCCGCGCGCACGGCGGTCTCCAGCGCGGGATCGGGCACGCAGCGTTCGAGGATTTCGGGATGTTCGTTGCTGATCATCAGCAGCCGCGGCACCACGCCGTCGGCGCCCTGCAGGATCCGCGGCAATTCCGGCGCGTGCAGCAGCCCTTCGACGGTGCAGTCCAGCACCAGGTGGCAGCGCGACAGCGCGGCGATCACCGGCTCCAGTTGCTGCAGTGCATCGCTGGCGCCGGTCGAGCGCACGGGCGCCGGCGCCTGCAACCCGGGGGTCGGCACCCGCACGCGGATCGGGGTCGCGCCCAGGGACTGCACCGCCAGTTCGGCCAAGTCCACGATGACTTGTCGGGATTGCGACTCCGCTACAATGCCGACAACTTCACCCGCGGAAAGCGCGCACAGCTCCAGCGTCCGGCGAAAGGCCGCCAGCCAGCGGTGTTCGATCTGCTCGACGAGCATGACACTCCTCCTCTGCTGCTGATTGAGGCCGGGCCTGCCCCTCGGTGTTCCGCGGCGTTCGCAGCAAAGTCCTGCCTTGCCGTTTGCGATCCCGCGCCGTGTTTCTTCGCTTGTGTTTTTTCGCCCGAACTTCTTCGCCCGAATTTCCTGGCCGGGTTTCCTGGCCGTGTTTCTTGGCTTGTGATTCTGCGTTCTGCGGCAAATAATATATGAAATTTCATGGAAATCAGCGGTACCCGACCTATGGGATTTCCCGACGCCAACCCGCCTGACGGGAACCTGAGCCCGCACGGCCAAGCCGCCGCGCCGGACTTCGACGCCCTGCATTTCCGCCGCGCGCTGTCGCAGTTCGCCACCGGCGTGACGGTCATCACCACGCGCGCGATGCGCCAATCCCCGGCCGATCCGCCCTTCGTCGGCATCACCGCCAGCTCGTTCAACTCGGTTTCGCTCGATCCGCCGCTGGTGCTGTGGAGCATGGCCAACCGCGCCAACAGCCTGCCGATGTTCCGCGGCGGCTCGCACTACATCATCAACGTGCTGGCCGCGACCCAGCTGGACCTGTGCCAGCGCTTCGCCACGCTCAAGGGCGACCGCTTCGCCGGCGTCGACTACCGGCTGTCGGCCAATGGCCTACCGATCCTCGCCAATGCGCTGGCCTGGTTCGAATGCCACAACCGCAGCCGCTACGACGAGGGCGATCACGTGATTTTCGTGGGCGAAGTCGAGCGCTGCGGCATCCACAGCAGCGGCGGCCTGCCGCTGGTATTCCAGGGCGGCGCGTTCTCCACCACCAGCCCGCTGCGCGACTGATCGCCCCGCGCGCTTCTCCGCCCCCGGCCCAACGTGACCATGCCCTTCGTCGACGGCTACCTGCCCTATCTGCTGGCGCGCGCCAGCCATCTGGTTTCGGGTGAATTCCACCGCAAGGTCGAACTGGCGGGCCTGAGCGTGCCCGAATGGCGCGTGCTGGCGACGCTGGCCGACCGCGACGTCTGCACGGTCGGCACGTTGGCCGATATCACCCTGACCAAGCAGCCGACGCTGACCAAGCTGCTCGACCGCATGACGGCCGACGGCCTGGTCGAGCGCCGCCGCGACGGCGCGCCCGATCGGCGCCAGGCGCTGGTGTCGATCACCGAGCGCGGACGCGAACGGGCCC
>NZ_JCBAJO010000388.1:0-2724 GCF_059772245.1 Cupriavidus sp. R6-3 | reverse complement strand
GGCCATCACCGGCCACCACCTACCCGAGAATTCGATGCAGCATCCAAACGAAAGCCCATCGCCGACCGAACGCAAGGCCGCCAATCGCCGTCTCGGCCTGATCCTGCTGTCGATCGTGCTGGTCTTCTTTTTGGGTTTCTTCGCCAAGATGATGTGGCTTGGCTGAACGGGCTGAATTGGCTGAGCCCCGCTGCAAGGTAACGAGATGAGCACGAAGCAGCCGGTTCCGACCGGCGACGTCGAGGACAAGCGCTACAACCGCGGCATGATGCTGCGGCTTCTGGTGATCGTGGGCGTGATGTTCGCCTTCGGCTATGCGCTGGTGCCGCTGTACAAGAAGATCTGCGAGATCACCGGCATCAACGTCGTCACCACGCGCGAGCTCTACGGCGCCAGCGCCGGCAAGGTCAGCCAGAACACGCAGGTCGACACCAGCCGCACGATCACGGTGGAGTTCGATTCCAACGCCCGCGGCCCCTTCGCGTTCCGTCCGGTCAAGAGCAGCATGCAGGTCCATCCCGGCGAGATGGCGACCATCGTCTACGAGGTCGCCAACGGGCAGACCCGCGATATCTCGGCGCAGGCCATTCCGAGCTACGCGCCGAAGCAGGCCACCCAGTATTTCAAGAAGCTCGAGTGCTTCTGCTTCCAGCAGCAGACGCTGAAGGCGAAGGAATCGCGCGAGATGCCGGTGGTGTTCGTGATCGACCCGGACTTGCCCAAGGACGTCGAGAACATCACCTTGTCGTACACATTCTTCGAGATCGGCACGCCGATGGCGCCCGCGCCGCAGGGCCATCTCGACCAGCCGCCGGCCAGCGCCGGCAGCTGACGCAGTAGAGGAGGGTTGCCATGGACGAACTGAAGGACGCGGTCAAACGCAAGATGTCGTTCTGGCAGACGCTGCGTGCGGTGTTCTGGTCGTTCATCGGCCTGCGCAAGGGCGCGGAGCACGATCGCGACATGGCGAACCTGAACCCGATCCATGTGATCGTCGCCGGCGTACTCGGTGCCGTGATCCTGGTGGTGGTGCTGATCGGCATCGTCCGCCTGGTGGTGGGTGGATAGGTGGGCGGATAGCCGGGCGGATAGCCGGGCGGACAGGTCGGCAAGGAACGCCGTGCGGCAGCAGGCAGCAATGGCAGGTCGGCCGAACAGGCAACACAAGACAGAAGACAGAGCGTCGTCCGCCCTCGGGCAGCCGGCGTATAACGATGAATCAGAGATCTGAGCTGGAGAAAACAGAATGAGTGCGAATCGCGCAAACGCTCCGTACTACTTCGTACCGGGCCCGTCGCGCCATCCGGTCACGGGGGCCCTGGGGCTGCTGCTGACCGCCGCCGGGGCGGCCGGGTGGGTCAACGGCCAGCCGTGGGCGCCCTATGTCTGCGTGCTGGGCATCCTGTGGTTCCTGTTCGTGCTCAAGAGCTGGTTCGGCGACGCGATCGGCGAGTCGGAAGGGGGCATGTACGGCCGCCGCATCGACATCTCGTACCGCTGGTCGATGGGCTGGTTCATCTTCTCCGAGGTGATGTTCTTCGGCGCCTTCTTCGGCGCGCTTTTCTACGCCCGCGTCTACACGATGCCGTGGCTGGGCGACCTGAACAACAAGATCCTGTGGCCCGATTTCGCCGCGGTGTGGCCGAACGCAGGTCCGGCCGGTACCGTCGAGCCGTACGAGGCGATGGGCCCGTGGCCGATCCCGACCATCAACACGGCGCTGCTGCTGATGTCGGGCGTCACGCTGACCTGGGCGCACCACGCGCTGCTGGCCGGCAAGCGCAGCCAGGTGGTGCAGGGCCTGGTGCTGACCATCCTGCTGGGCGCGGTCTTCATGGGCTTCCAGGTCTATGAATACATGCACGCCTACAGCGACCTGAACCTGAAGCTGACCTCGGGCATCTACGGCTCGACCTTCTTCCTGCTGACCGGCTTCCACGGCTTCCACGTGACGATGGGCGCCATCATGCTGACGGTGGTGCTGATCCGCGTGCTCAAGGGCCATTTCACGCCGGACCACCACTTCGCCTTCGAAGGCGCCGCCTGGTACTGGCACTTCGTCGACGTGGTCTGGCTGTTCCTCTACGTCGTGGTGTACTGGCTGTAAGCAGGCACCGGCTCGAAGGAACGGAAAACGGGGGCGCATCGCGCCCCCGTTTCATTTGCCGGGGGCGTTTCGAATCAGGCGGCGCCGACCCGATCCTTTAGAATGCGGACATCGCCGTGCGTTGCCTGCCAGTCCAAAAAGCAAGCGCCGCAGGAATCGCATCCCTGCGGCGCTTGCTTTTTGTCCGGCTGTCGAAGGTGCCCGGTGCTACGGCCCCGTGCGGATGCCCGTGCTTTCGATCCATCCCATCCAGTACGAGAACAGGATGAACAGGAACAGCGCGATCGACAGGCCGACACGAACCGTCAGCGAACGGACCATATGCGCGCTCGACTTGCCGCGGTCGCGCATCATGAAGAACAGGGCGGAGGCCAGGCTGGAGACGATCAGGATGAAGGCAATGACGATGACGATGCGCATGGCGGCGGTCGGGGCAAGGGTGCGTCATTATCGCACCGCGTTCCCGCGGCCGTTTCCGCCGTTCCGGCTGTTCCCGCCGCTGCGGCCCATCCAGCAGCTCGCGCCGCTCCAGCGATGAAGCTGCTGCGCGCCCTGAGCCCGGTGCCGACGGTGGCGGCGCTGGTCGTCATCGCGGTGACCTGTGCGCTCGGCAACTG
>NZ_JCBAJO010000387.1:0-2743 GCF_059772245.1 Cupriavidus sp. R6-3 | reverse complement strand
ACGGGTTGCGCACCGGGCCGAAGTGCGAGTTCTCGTTGGACGAGCCCATCGCGAATTCGTCCATATTGGTCTTGCCCAGCGTCACCATGCCGGCGGCGGCCAGCCGCTCGACCACGGTGGCGTCGAACGGGCTCTCGTAGTCCGCCAGCATGCGCGAGCCGGCGGTCGAGCGCCAGCCGCGCGTGACGAACACGTCCTTGTGGGCGATCGGCACGCCGGTCAGCGGACCGGCCTCGCCGCGCGCGCGGCGTTCGTCGGCGGCGCGGGCCTGGGCCAGCGTCAGTTCGGCGTCGACATGGACATAGGCGTTCAGCGCGCCGGCCTGCTCGATGCGGGCCAGATAGTCACGCGCCAGTTCTTCGGCCGACACCGCGCCGGCGGCGAGCGCGTCGGCGATCTGGCGCAGCGAGGTCACGGTCGAGCCGACCGGGAAGGAGGAAGCGGAAGAAGACATGGAGTGTCGGAAAAGCTTCGGAGAACGGCCGGCGGGGCATGGACGCCGCCGGCGGATCGATTCGGGAGATGCCACCTTGGCGTATCGGTACGTCGATACGGAAATTTCGGGCGACGTCGGCGAGCCGGGTGCGGGACCGTTATCGGGACCTTATCGGGGCCGTTATCGGGAACGTTATTCGATCACCTTCGGCACCAGATACAGGCCGGCCTCGGTGGCCGGCGCGGGACGCTGGTAGTCATCGCGCCGGTTCGGCTCGGTGACGACGTCGTCGCGCAGGCGCTGCTGCATCTCGCGGACCGCCGACAGCGGATGCGCCAGCGGCGCGACGCCGCTGGTGTCCACCGCCTGCATCTGCTCGACCAGCGAGAAGAATTGATTCAGTTGCCCGAGCGTCTGGCCGGCTTCTTCATCGCTGATGTCGATGCGGGCAAGATGGGCGATGCGCTTGACGTCGGTTAGCTCGAGTGCCATGGCGTGGGTGCGAGGAATTCCAGAGGGCCCGGCAGTCCGGCGCAAGGCCGGAACGAAACCGGGAGAAGGACGACCGTGCGGACAGCGTCGGGAGCGCCGGACCGGGCCAGGCGGGCGTGCCCTGGGCGGCGCCGCGTCCGGACCGCTGTCGGGCAGTTGCCGGGCCATTGCCGGGCCGTTGCCGCGTCGACATCGGCCTGGGGAAAGTGCCGCGCGCGACGCCCCACAATCGTCAGAATTACAGGTTTTTTCAGGGCAATTTGCCGCCGAAACACGCGGAATTATAAGGTATCATTCCGTTTTGCCGCCGCCCCTGGCGGCGCCTTCGCCGCTTGGACCCAGCGTCCGGCCGCTGAAGGACGCCGGACCCGACTGCCCGCGGGGCCCGGACCAGGATCCTCCGATTAGACCGACTCGCCGCTGCCCCCGTGTGGGTGCCGGGTCTGTGGCGCCCGGACCGCCGTCCGGCCATCCGCCAAATGAAGTTTGGCGAACTTTCTGGCGCCGTCTAATCAAAGGTTCCCGTGGGAATGCGTTCCGCCGGCCCGGCGGGCGAAATCCCTCAGGACTGTCGCGGTTCGCCTGGCGCACCGCAACGGCATGGGCGGGACCGTGGATGCGCGGAAGGACGCGCGCCGTTTCCATCGAAGACATATGAATATCGCGGCCGGCGCCAAGGACTGGCGCCGGCCGCTTCGCATACCTGCGAACCCACCAGAAAACAGGACTCCTGATGTTCGGATTTCTCCGCAGCTACTTTTCCAACGATCTCGCGATCGACCTCGGCACCGCCAACACGCTGATCTACATGCGTGACAAGGGCATCGTGCTGGACGAACCGTCGGTGGTCGCGATCCACCTGGGCGGCGGCCCGAACGCCAAGAAGACCATTCAGGCAGTCGGCAAGGAAGCCAAGCAGATGCTGGGCAAGGTGCCGGGCAACATCGAGGCGATCCGCCCGATGAAGGACGGCGTGATCGCCGACTTCACCGTCACCGAGCAGATGCTCAAGCAGTTCATCAAGATGGTGCACGACAGCAAGCTGCTGCGTCCGTCGCCGCGCATCATCATCTGCGTGCCGTGCGGTTCGACCCAGGTCGAGCGCCGCGCGATCCGCGAGTCGGCGCTGGGCGCCGGCGCCTCGCAGGTCTACCTGATCGAGGAACCGATGGCCGCCGCGATCGGCGCCGGCCTGCCGGTGTCGGAGCCGTCGGGCTCGATGGTCGTCGATATCGGCGGCGGCACCACCGAGGTCGGCATCATCTCGCTGGGCGGCATGGTCTACAAGGGCTCGGTGCGCGTCGGCGGCGACAAGTTCGACGAGGCCATCGTCAACTACATCCGCCGCAACTACGGCATGCTGATCGGCGAGCAGACCGCCGAAGCGATCAAGAAGGAAATCGGCTCGGCCTTCCCGGGTTCGGAAGTGCGCGAGATGGAGGTCAAGGGCCGCAACCTGTCCGAGGGCATCCCGCGCGCGTTCACGGTCTCGTCCAACGAGATCCTGGAAGCGCTGACCGATCCGCTGAACCAGATCGTCTCCACCGTGAAGATCGGCCTGGAGCAGACCCCGCCGGAACTGGGCGCCGACATCGCCGAGCGCGGCATCACGCTGACCGGCGGCGGCGCGCTGCTGCGCGACCTGGACCGCCTGCTGGCCGAGGAAACCGGCCTGCCGGTGCTGGTGGCCGAGGATCCGTTGACCTGCGTGGTGCGCGGCTCGGGCATGGCCCTGGAGCGCATGGACAAGCTCGGCAGCATCTTCGCCTACGAGTAAGCCGGTCCGGCAAAAGGATCGTTCCCGTGGCGAAGCGC
>NZ_JCBAJO010000386.1:0-2746 GCF_059772245.1 Cupriavidus sp. R6-3 | reverse complement strand
GTGCGCGCCGCCGCGCCGCAGATCCGCGAATGGGTCGCGGCCGGCGCGGCGATCTACGTCTGCGGCAGCCTGCAGGGCATGGCCGCGGGCGTCAACGATGCGCTGGCCGAGGTGCTGGGGACGCAGGCACTGGCGGCGCTGGCCGAGAACGGGCGCTATCGGCGCGACGTCTACTGAGCGGGATCCCCCGCCGCTTCACGGACTGTTTTCACCGGCCCCTTCACTGGCCCCTTCACCGGCCCTCATTCGACGCCCGGAAACCGCATGTCCTCGTACCTGACGAAGCGCGTCTTGCGCGTCCAGCGGTAGCCCAGCCAGATCGCCAGGAAGATCGGAATGCCGATATAGGTGGCGGCCACCGACCACCAGTCGATATTGCCGCTGAGGAAGGCCTGGAAGTTCTGCCCCAGCGCGATCACCAGGCACAGCACGAACGCGAAGATCGGGCCGTACGGGAAGAAGGGCGAGCGGTACGGCAGCCGCGACAGGTCCAGGCCCCGCCGCGTCCAGCCCTTGCGGAAGCGGTAGTGGCTGATGGCGATGCCCAGCCACGCGATGAAGCCCGTCATGCCGGACAAGCTGAGCAGCCACAGATAGACCGCCTTGCTCTCGAACAGCGAGGTCAGGAAACACAGCGCGCCGACCGCGGTGGTGGCCAGCAGCGCGGGCATCGGCACGCCGTTGCGCGTGAGCCGCGCGAACACGCGCGGCGCGCGGCCCTCGGTGGCCAGGTTGTAGAGCATCCGCGTCGAGGCATACATGCCCGAATTGCCGGCCGACAGCACGGCGGTCAGGATCACCGCGTTCATCAGGCCGGCGGCGAAGGCCAGCCCCGCATTGCGGAACACCAGCGTGAACGGGCTGACGCCAATGGTCTGCACATCGCTCTTGAGCAGGCTCGGATCGGTATAGGGGATCAGCACGCCGATCACCGCGATCGCCAGCACATAGAACAGCAGGATGCGCCAGAACACCTGCCGCACCGCGCGCGGAATATTGCGCGCCGGATCGGCCGATTCGCCGGCGGCGACGCCGATCAGCTCGGTGCCCTGGAACGAGAAGCCGGCGATCATCGCCACGCCGATCATCGCCGGCAGGCCGCCGACGAAGGGCGCGTCGCCCAGCGTCAGGTTGGCCAGGCTCGCCGGCACGTCGCCGCGCAGGATGCCGAAGATCATCAGCGTGCCGATCGCGATGAACGCGATCACGGTCACCACCTTGACCAGCGAGCACCAGTATTCGGCCTCGCCGAAGCCGCGCACCGAGATCGCGTTGAGCCCGAACATCAGCGCGAGGAACAGCGCGCTCCACAGGATGCCGGGCGTGTCGGGGAACCAGTACTGCATCACCAGCTGCGCCGCGGCCAGTTCCACCGCGATCGTCACCGCCCAGTTGTACCAGTAGTTCCAGCCGAGCGCGAAGCCGAAGCCCTCCTCGACATACATCGAGCCGTAGGTCGAGAACGAGCCGGCCACCGGCATATAGGCGGCCAGTTCGCCCAGGCTGGTCATCAGGAAGTACACCATCGCGCCGATCAGCAGGTAGGCGGCGAGCGCCCCGCCCGGGCCGGCCTGGGCAATGGTCGCGCCGGAGGCGACGAACAGTCCCGTGCCGATCGAGCCGCCGATGGCGATCATGCTCAGATGGCGGGCCCGCAGCTTGCGCTGCAAGGTCGGACGCGCGGTGTCGGCGGCCGCCGCGGCGCGCGTGTCTTGGGAAGCGGTCATGGTCAGGACAGGAAGGCCAGCAATGGGGCGGCATCCTATAAGAAAACCCGCCGGCGGGATAGACGGCGGGATACCCGGGCCGCCAACTCGGTAGAATCGTGGCTTCCCTGCCCGCGCGGCCGAGCGGCGCTGCGGCGCCGCGGTCCCGACACCATGAAGCTGAATCTGGATTTCAACGACAGCATCCTGCTGCATATCGTGCTGAGCGTGCTCATCGTTCTGGTGGGCGTGCTGCTGGTCAAGCTCAGCAACCGCTTCTTCGTCTCGCGCCAGCTCGCCGATCGCGACAACCTGCGCAGCTATCGCACCTGGACCGTGGCCTCGCGCAACCTGATCGGCGCGGTGGTGTTCCTGCTGCTGCTCGGCATCTGGGTCTCCGAACTGAAGAGCGTCGCGATCTCGCTGGCCGCGTTTGCCGCCGCGCTGATGATCTCCGGCAAGGAGCTGGTGATGTGCTTCCTCGGCGCGTTCATGCGGATGCTGACGCGGCCGTTCCAGTTGGGGGACCTGGTGGAGATCGGCCAGTACGCCGGCGAGGTGATCGACATGGACGCGCTGACGACGACGCTGGTCGAGGTCGCGCCGACCCGGCAATTCACCGGCTTCACGGTGCAGGTGCCCAACAGCCTGCTGCTGACGGTGGCGGTGCGCAATCATTCGCAGGCGGGCAAATACACGCTGGACACCGTGCGCATTCCGCTGGCGGCGCAGTGCGACCCGGACCGCATCGAGGCGGAATTGCTCGACATCGCGCAGCAGGCCTGCGAGCCGTTTCTCGAGGCCGCGGGCCAGAGCCTGCGCCGCTATGGCGATACGCGCTTCCTGGACCTGTCGCAGTTCGCGCCGCGCGTGATGTTCGAACCGGTCGGCACCGACCGGCTCGACGCGATCGTGCGCTTCCCCGCGCCGGTGGGCGGGCGGCTGCCGGTGGCGCAGCAGATCATCCGGCGTTTCTATCGGCAGCGGATGAGCGACAGCAAGGAGACCGGCGCCGATGCGGCCGCCGAGGCCGCCACGGA
>NZ_JCBAJO010000385.1:0-2755 GCF_059772245.1 Cupriavidus sp. R6-3 | reverse complement strand
TGCTGTGGGGCGCGTTGGCGCTGGCCTGCGTCGCGCGGATCTATGCGCTGGCGGCGCCCGCCTGGTTCCAGAAGGACAGCGGCGGCACCATGGCGATGGCCGCGCGCTGGGTGCTGGCGCCCTATCTGCTGGGCGCTTTCCTCAATTCGCGCTGGTGGACGCGGCGGGCGCCGCAGGCGAGCGCCATCGCGGACGGTGTCTGGGTCGGACGCTTTCCCACGCAAGCCGATCTTCGCGCATCCGGTGCCGATGCCGTGCTCGACCTGAGCGCCGAACTGCCGCGCGCGGTTCGCGGCGATTCGCTCGCCTATCGTTGCGTGCCGATGCTGGATCTGACGGTGCCCACCGCGGCGCAGCTCGATCAGGCGGTGGCCCAGCTCGACGCCTGGCAGGCGGCCGGAAGGCGCGTGCTGGTCAGCTGCGCGCTCGGCTATTCGCGCAGCGCGATGGTGGTCGCCGCGTGGCTCGCGAGGCGTCAAGGCGGGGCCGATGCCGCGGCGGCCGTCGAAGCCGCGCTGGCGCATTTGCGCACGCACCGTCCCGCGGTCGTGCTCGGCGACGCCCATGCCGACGCGTTGCGGCGATGGGTCGCGCAGGGCCGCATACCGGAGCGCTCCCATGCATCCTGATGCGATGCGGGAAGACTCTGCCCGCAACACCGATGCCTGGACCGCCCATGCCGTCGCCGGCGCATTGTCGGGCGCCATCTGGATGGCAGGGACCGGCCTGGCCTTCGGTCTCGCCACCGTCTGGCTGCTGACGGCCGCCACGCTGCCGCGCTGGCTGACGGCCGTGCCGTTGCTGCTGGCGCTGGCCCAGTTCTGGCTGCTGCTGCGCGTCGCCATCGACCGCCGTCTGTTCGAGGCGCTGGCAACGAACGCAAATCGCCACGGGGCTGCCGATCTGGCGGGCCTGGACACCGCGCTGTTGCAGCTGGGCTGGATTCCGCCGAGCCGGCAGGGCCGGACGATGGCCGACCGCGCCCGCGGTGCGCTGCGCCTGGTGCGAATCTGCGGCGCGCTGGCCGCGATCCAGCTTGTACTGACCTTTCTCACTTCGATCCTGGGATAACACCATGTGGATTGCCCGCGTGACCGCGCGCGCCATCATCGTCTTCGCCCGCCTGCTGACCGGCATGCGGGCCAACTGGCAGGGCTGCGTGCCGGCGGCGGTGCAGCGCGTCTACTTCGCCAACCACAGCAGCCACGGCGATTTCGTGCTGATCTGGGGCTGCCTGCCGCCGGAGCTGCGGCCGCGCACGCGTCCGGTGGCCGGCGCCGACTACTGGGACCGCTCGCCGCTGCGGCGCTTCATCGGGCGCGATGTCTTTCGCGCACTGCTGATCGACCGCACCCGCAGCGATCCGGGCAGCGATCCGGTCGCGCTGATGCGCGGCGCGCTCGAAGGCGGCGATTCGCTGATCCTGTTTCCCGAGGGCACGCGCAACACTACCGACGCGCGGCTGCTGCCGTTCAAGAGCGGGATCTTCCATCTGGCGCGCGCCTGCCCGTCGGTGGAGTTCGTGCCGGTCTGGATCGACAACCTGAACCGCGTGATGCCCAAGGGCGAATTCGTGCCGGTGCCGCTGCTGTGCACGGTCACGTTCGGCCAGCCGGTGTTACTGGCGCCGGACGACGACAAGGAACGCTTCCTCGCCCGATGCCGCCACGGCCTGCTCGCGCTCGCTCCCGTACTGGATTGACGCTGGATTGACCCTGGACTGACCCGCCATGCCCACCCTGCATTGGAACCACGAGACCTGGCTGCTGTTCGGCGGCCTGTTTGCCGTGCTGCTGCTCGCCTCGACCGTGACGCTGCTGCTGCGCTGGCGCCTCGCCGGCGGTGGCTCCCACCCGGTGATCGACAACCTCGCGCAGCGCGTCTGGGCATGGTGGTGGATGATCGGCGTGATGGGCGTGGCCTTCGCGCTCGGCCGCACCGCGGTGATCGTGCTGTTCTACCTGCTGTCGTTCTTCGCGTTGCGCGAGTTCGTCACCATCACGACCACCCGGCGCGGCGACCATCGTGCGATCGTGGCGGCCTTCTTCCTGTTCCTGCCGCTGCAGTACGTGCTGGTCTATGTGGACTGGTACGGCATGTTCTCGATCCTGATTCCGGTCTACGCTTTCCTGCTGCTGCCGATCCTGGCCGCGCTGTCGGCCGAGACCACGCGTTTTCTCGAACGCTGCGCGGGCGTGCAATGGGCGGTGATGATCTGCGTGTTCTGCATCTCGCATGTGCCGGCGCTGCTGACGCTGCCGATCCCCGGTTTTGAAGGCCGCAATCTGCTGCTGATCGCCTTCCTGGTGATCGTGGTGCAGGGCAGCGACGTGCTGCAGTACGTCTGGGGCAAGCTGTGCGGCAAGCGCAAGATCGCGCCGCTGCTGTCGCCGTCCAAGACGGTGGAGGGCTTCGTCGGCGGCGTGGCCAGCGCGACGGCGCTCGGTGCCGCGCTGTGGTGGATCACGCCGTTTGCGCCATGGCAGGCTGGCGCGATCGCGCTGGTCATCGCGCTGATGGGATTTCTCGGCGGGCTGGTGATGTCGGCGATCAAGCGCGACCGCGGCATCAAGGACTGGGGCCATATGATCCAGGGCCACGGCGGCATGCTGGACCGGCTCGACTCGGTGGTGTTTGCCGCGCCGGTGTTCTTCCATATCACGCGGTATTGGTGGGTGCCGTGATGGCGGCCTTTCCCGCGCGCTAGAGGCGCGCCGGCGCGCTGGCGGCCGCTCCCGCGCTAGAGCAGACCCGC
>NZ_JCBAJO010000384.1:0-2771 GCF_059772245.1 Cupriavidus sp. R6-3 | reverse complement strand
GACAATACGCTGCTGTCGCACCAGGACCCGCCCTATGTGCGGCGCGGCCTGGTCTCGCCGAAGGCGGCGGCCGGGCTCGCGGCCGCGATCATCCAGCGCTTTCGCGTCAAGGCAGGCGGCCCGGACGCGCTGGCGCGCAGCCTGTCGGGCGGCAACCTGCAGAAGTTCATCGTGGGCCGCGAGATCGAGAGCGGCCCAGGCGTGCTGATCGTCGCGCAGCCGACCTGGGGCGTCGACGTCGGCGCCGCCGCGCAGATCCACAACGAGCTGCTGGCGCTGAAGGCAACCGGCTGCGCGATCCTGGTCGTCTCGGAGGAGCTCGACGAGCTGTTCGCGATCTGCGACCGGTTGCACGTGATCGCCAAGGGGCGGCTGTCGCCGTCGATTCCGGTGGAAGACGCCACGCGCGAACAGATCGGCCTGTGGATGAGCGGGCTGTGGCAAGGCGGACCGGGCGGCCACGACGAAGGCCGGCATGACGTCGCGGAGGCACGCGTCCATGGCTAAATCGCTCGGCTTCGTCTTTCCCCTGTCGCTGGCCCCGCGCGGCCTGCCCTCGCGCCCGATGGCCTATGCCTCGCCGGTGATCGCGCTGGCACTGACCCTCGCTTTCGGCGCGCTGCTGTTCGTGCTGCTCGGCAAGGACCCGATGGCCGCGCTGAAGGTCTTCCTCGTCGATCCCGTCAAGGACAAGCGCGCGCTCGGCGAGGTGCTGCTGAAAACCGTGCCGCTGGTGCTGTGCGCGCTCGGGCTGTCGGTCTGCTACCGGGCCAACGTCTGGAACATCGGCGCCGAGGGACAGCTGATCCTCGGCGGCATCTTCGCCGCGGCGACGGTGCTGTGGTTCGATGTGCCGGGCCACCAGGCGAGCGCCACGAGCGGCACGGCGGTGCTCGTGCTGGCCTCGCTCGCCGGCATCGCCGGCGGCATGCTGTGGGCCGGCATCACCGCGCTGCTGCGCGACCGCTTCAACGCCAACGAGATCCTGGTCTCGCTGATGCTGACCTATATCGCGCAGCAGCTGATCCTGTACGTGGTCAACGGCCCGCTGAAGGATCCGCAGGGCATGAATTTCCCGCAGTCCAAGGTGTTCTCGTCCGAGTTCCTGCTGCCCAACCTGATGTCGGGCTCGCGGCTGCATGCCGGCTTCGTCGTGATGCTGGTGCTGGTGGCGGTGATGACGGTGTTCCTGTTCCGCAGCTTCGCCGGCTACCGGCTGCAGGTCGGCGGCACCGCGCCGTCCGCGGCGCGCTACGCCGGCTTCTCGGCGCGCGCCTCGCTGTGGATGGCGTTGCTGATCTCGGGCGGCTTTGCCGGGCTGGCCGGGGCCTTCGAGGTGGTGGGGCCGATCGGCCAGCTGCTGCCTTCGATCTCGCCGGGCTATGGCTTCACCGCGATCATCGTCGCCTTCGTCGGCCGGCTGCATCCGGTCGGCGCGGTGTTCGGCGGCATCGTGATGTCGCTGTTCTATATCGGCGGCGAGATGGCGCAATCGCGCCTGGGCCTGCCGTCGGCCATCGGCTGGGTGTTCCAGGGGATGCTGCTGTTCTTCCTGCTCGCCTGCGACAGCCTGATCGACCACCGCCTGCGCTGGCGCGCGGCGGCCGTCCGATAGTCCCCCGGCCCCCCACCGATATCCCCATGGAACAATTCGCTCCCCTTGTCGCCACCGCGATCAATGCCGGCACCCCGCTGCTGCTGGCCGCGCTGGGCCTCCTGATCAACGAACGCGCCGGCGTGCTGAACCTGGGCGCCGAAGGCATGATGCTGGTCGCCGCGGTGTTCGGCTTCATGGTCGGCTACCAGACCCAATCGCCGCTGCTCGGCTTCGTCGCCGGCGCGCTGGCCGGCATGGCGATGGCCACGCTGTTCGCCTGGCTGGCGCTGGTGCTGGCCACCAATCAGGTCGCCACGGGCCTGGCGCTGTCGATCTTCGGCACCGGCCTGTCGGCCTTCATGGGCCAGCGCTTCGTCGGCCATGCGATGCCCGCGCAGGGCAGCAAGGTGCCGGGCCTGGCCGACCTGCCCTTCGTCGGCCCGGCCTTCTTCCAGCATCACTGGATGGTCTATGTCAGCGTGCTGCTGTGCCTGGCGATCATGTGGTTCCTGTTCCGCACGCGCGCCGGGCTGACGCTGCGCGCGATCGGCGAATCGCCCGAGTCGGCGCACGCGCTCGGCTATCCGGTGCGCTGGATCCGTTTCGCCGCGCTGCTGTTCGGCGGCGGCTGCTGCGGGCTGGCGGGCGCCTACCTGTCGCTGGTCTATACGCCGATGTGGGTCGAGAACCTGGTCGCCGGACGCGGCTGGATCGCGCTGGCGCTGACCACCTTCGCCACCTGGCGGCCCGGCCGCGTGCTGGTCGGCGCCTGGCTGTTCGGCGGCGTGACGATCCTGCAGTTCTATCTGCAGGGCATCGGCGTCTCGGTGCCGTCGCAGATCCTGTCGATGCTGCCGTACGCGGCCACCATCGTCGTGCTGGCGCTGATCTCGCGCAATCCGGCGTGGATCCGCCTGAACATGCCGGCGTCGTTGGGACGGCCGTTCCGCCCCGGCAACGCCTGAACCGTTTCGATCGGCGGCGCGGCGAACAGGGGTCGCCGCGGGGCCGCGCCCGCCGTCTGCAAGCAGAGCCAACCCGCCTGGCATCCCGCATGCTTCCGCATATGTCCCGCATGCATTCGCACATTCAACACAAGGAGAAATCGATGAACGTCACGCGCAGGAAGTCCCTCGCGACGCTGGCCGCCACCACGCTGCTGGCGGTCGCCACG
>NZ_JCBAJO010000383.1:0-2782 GCF_059772245.1 Cupriavidus sp. R6-3 | reverse complement strand
AATCGCGGCGATCGTCCGGGCGGTGGGCGCGCGACTCACGCCCCGCTCGTCAAGTCGAACCCATTTCCGCGAGGACCGACCATCATGCTGGGCATCGTCGACCTGCCGCTCTTCATCGGCGCCGTGTTTCTGCTGAACGTGACACCGGGGCCCGATACCGCCTATATCGTCGGCCGCAGCGTGGCACAGGGCCGCGCCGCTGGCGTGATGTCCTCGCTGGGCGTCAGCGCCGGCTGCTGCGTGCACGCGCTGGCGACCGCGTTCGGCCTGACCGCGGTGCTGGCCGCCTCGCCGGTGGCCTTCACGGTGATCAAGTACGCGGGCGGCGCCTATCTGGCCTGGCTGGGCCTGCGGCTGCTGTTGTCGAGCTGGCGCACGCCGGCCTCCGGCGCGGCCGATCCCGCGCAGGCGCCCGCCACCGACCGCCGCAGCCTGCGCGCGCTGTTCATGCAGGGCTTCCTGACCAACGTGCTGAACCCGAAGGTGATCCTGTTCTTCGTGTCGTTCTTCCCGCAATTCGTCGATCCGCGCGCCGGCCAGCAGGCACTGGCCTTCCTCGCGCTGGGCGCGATCATGGTGGCGATGTCGACGGTCTGGAACTCGATGGTGGCGTGGATGGCCGGCACGCTGACGCGGCGGGCCAGCGAAGCGCCGCGCCTGAAGTGCTGGCTCGCCCGCGTGATCGGCGCCGCCTTCATCGGCCTGGGCGCGCGCCTGGCGATGACGCAGCGCTAGCGCCGCGGCCGGCAAAAACCCTTGCCGGCATTGAATTTAGCGGCCCGGCCCCTATCTAACCGTCACCGGACGATCGCGCGCGGACGCCCCGATACGGCGGCTGATACTGCGGCAACAGGGTCGCAATGCGGCCGCGCAGGCAGGGCGCCCGGGCGCGCGACGGCGTTACCACGGAGACCACGGCAATGTTCAACTGGGTCAAGACCTTCATGCTGATGGCGGCCATCACGGCGCTGTTCATCGTCATCGGAGGCATGATCGGCGGCCGCAGCGGCATGATGTTCGCGCTGCTGATGGCGCTCGGCATGAATTTCTTCTCGTACTGGTTCTCGGACAAGATGGTCCTGCGCATGTACAACGCGCGGGAAGTCGATGCGGCCAGTGCCCCGCAGTTCTACGGCATGGTGCAGGAACTGGCGCAGCGTGCCGGCCTGCCGATGCCGCGCGTCTACCTGATCGACGAGGACGCCCCCAACGCCTTCGCCACCGGCCGCAATCCCGAGAACGCGGCGGTCGCGGCGACCACCGGCATCCTGCGCGTGCTGAGCAACCGCGAGCTGCGCGGCGTGATGGCGCACGAACTGGCGCACGTCCGGCATCGCGACATCCTGATCTCGACGATCGCGGCCACGATGGCCGGTGCGATCGCCGCGCTGGCCAACTTCGCGATGTTCTTCGGCGGACGCGACGAGGAAGGCCGTCCGGCCAATCCGATCGCCAGCATCGCGATGGCGATCCTGGCGCCCCTGGCCGCCTCGCTGATCCAGATGGCGATCTCGCGCGCCCGCGAATTCGAGGCGGACCGCGGCGGTGCCGAGATCAGCGGCGATCCGCAGGCACTCGCGATGGCGCTGGACAAGATCGACCGCTATGCGCGCGGCATTCCGTTCCAGGCGGCCGAGCAGCATCCGGCCACCGCGCAGATGATGATCCTGAACCCGCTGTCGGGCGGCGGCATCGCCAATCTGTTCTCGACGCACCCTTCCACCGAGGAGCGCGTCGCGCGGCTGATGCAGATGGCGCAGACCGGTACGTATCCGGTCTGATCGAAGCGCCGATCGGCGGCCTCGTTGACGGCCTCATTGACGGCCTGATCAAGAGCGTGATCAAGGGCCTGTTCGAAGGCCTGTTCGAAGGCCTGTTCGAGGATCCGATCGGAGCCGCGCGCCGGCCGCCACGGCGGCCGGTCCGCGCCGACAGGGTAAACTGCCCGCCTTGCTCCTCGCGAGCCGGCGGGCTTTTTGATGCGCGGGCGATGCCCGCACGCGCGGCGCGATGCCGATCCGCGGCGCGCCCCGGCCGCGGTTTCCGCGGGTATTTCCACGCGCGAGTTCTGCGCGTAGTGCCGCCCGCCGTTGTGCCCGCGGTTTTGCCCGCAGTGCCCTTTATTTGTTCGTTTCCTCACGGTGTCCGATCCATGCGTTTGCCTCCCGATTCCCTTGCCTTCCAGATGCTCGCCGCCGCGGCCGCGGTGCGTGGCGTCAACGAGGGCAGCGCGCTGCCGCAGGCGATCGAAGCCGCCTGCGCGCAGTACCGGCTCGAGCGTACGCGTGACGCGAGCGCGCGCGGCGCGCTGCAGGACCTGGCCTATCGCACCATGCGGCAGTTCGGCACCGTGCGTGCGCTGGTCACGCGCATGGTGTCGCGCCCGCCCGGCGCGCTGGTCGATTCGCTGCTCGCGGTCGCGCTGACGCTGCTGATCGAGGGCGACAAGGAACAGGGGCAAGACGGCGCGCAGGGCGGAGGACAGGGCGGCTATGCGGCCTTCACCGTGGTGGACCAGGCCGTCAACGCCGCCGCTTCCGATCCGAAGTCCGCGCATGCGCGCGGCATGGTCAATGCGGTACTGCGCCGCTTCCTGCGCGAGCGCGAGGCGCTGCTGGCCGAGGTGCGCCGCGACGAGGAGGCACGCTGGAACCTCCCGGCATGGTGGCTGCGCCTGCTGCGCGAGGCCTATCCCGACCGCTGGCAGGCGCTGGCGGGCAGCGCAAGCGAGCGGCCGCCGATGACGCTGCGGGTCAATACCGCGCGCGTTGCGCTCGACGAC
>NZ_JCBAJO010000382.1:0-2825 GCF_059772245.1 Cupriavidus sp. R6-3 | reverse complement strand
TGGCCGCCGATTTCCCCGCGGACTTCGCCGCCGGCCGCGCGTTGCGGCGCGCCTTGCCGCGCGGCAGCGCCTCCAGCGCATGGCTCGGCTCGGCGCTGGCGATGCGCCGTTCGCGCAGATGGGCCTTGGCCCGTTGCAGCCGGCCCGCCATCGTATCGGCCCGCGCCAGCGCGACGCCCGCGGCCAGCACATCGCCGAGCACCAGATGGCTGATGCGCGAGGTCATCGGCGTATAGACCTCGCTGTCCTCCTCGACATCGGAGAACACGCAGACGTCGGCCAGCGCGGCCAGCGGCGAGCCGCTGTGCGTCAGCGCCAGCACGCTGGCGCCCGCGCTGCGCGCCAGCGTGGCGGCGGTCAGCATGTCCCAGGTACGGCCGCTGTTGGACACCAGTACCGCGACATCGCCCGGCGCCAGCAGCGCCGCGGACATGCTGAACACATGCGGATCCGAATACGCGACGGTCGGCATGCCGAGGCGGAAGAACTTGTGCTGGATATCGAGGGCGACGATGCCGGAGTTGCCGCAGCCGTAGAACTCGATGCGGCGCGCGCCGGCCAGCAGCGCGATGCCGTGCTCGATCTGGTCGGCCGACAGTGCGTTGCGCACCGACATCAGGGTCGCGATGGTGCGGTCGAACACCTTGCCCGCGATATCGGCCGGCTGGTCCTGCGGATTGACGTCCTGATGCACGAAGGGCGTACCGGCACCGACGGTCTGCGCGAACTGCAGCTTGAACTCGCGAAAGCCGTCGTAGCCCAGCGCCGCGCAGAAGCGCGCGATGGTTGGCTGCGACACGCCCGCACGGCGCGCCAGCTCCGGCATCGACAGCCGGATCACGCTGGCGCCGTGGCGCGCGACGTAGTCGGCGAGGCGCCGTTCGGAGGGGCGAAGGGAGTCGTAGACGGCGAGGATGCGTTCGCGCATGAGGGCGGCAAGGGTCGGATTGGGTCGTTGTATGTAGAGATTCTACTTCGCGGGCCGAATGATCGGGCCGATCGCCGTTCGCCGCAGTCGGGAATAACCCTGAGGTTCGGCGAAGGAAAGGCCGTTTTACAAGGGGATTTCCCGCATTGTCGGCACATCTGCATGAATCGGGGCTTCTGGAACGGACCTGTCTTCCGGTAGAATGTAGAAATTCTACACAAAACGACCCCGCCGGGATGGACCCCAGCTCCCGGTTCATCGACTGCCCATCTTCCCGTTCGCCTCTCCATACCGCATGTCACAGACTCTCGATCCCGCGGTGCGCGACGTCACCGAGCGCATCGTCGAACGCAGCCGCGCCAGCCGCGCCGCCTACCTGGAACGCTGTGCCCGCGCGCAGCGCGACCAGGGGCCGGCGCAGGGACTGTCCTGTGCCAATCTGGCCCACGGCTACGCCGCGCTGCCGGCCGCCGACAAGCTGAAGCTGCGCGTCGAACATGCGCTCAATCTCGGCATCGTCACCGCGTACAACGACATGCTGTCGGCGCACCAGCCCTATGAGCGCTATCCCGCGCTGATTCGCGCGGCTGCGCGCGAAGTGGGGGCGGTGGCCCAGGTCGCCGGCGGCGTGCCGGCGATGTGCGACGGCATCACGCAAGGCAATCCCGGCATGGAGCTGTCGCTGTTCTCGCGCGATGCGATCGCGATGGGCACGGCGATCGCGCTGTCGCACAACACCTTCGACGCGGTGGTGATGCTCGGCGTGTGCGACAAGATCGTGCCGGGGCTGGTGATGGGCGCGCTGCAGTTCGGCCATCTGCCGGTGGTAATGGTGCCGGCCGGACCGATGGCCAGCGGCCTGCCCAACAAGGAGAAGGCGCGCGTGCGCCAGCTCTATGCGACCGGCCAGGTCGGCCGCGACGCGCTGCTCGAGGCCGAGTGCCAGGCCTATCACGGCGCGGGTACCTGCACCTTCTATGGCACCGCCAACAGCAATCAGCTGCTGATGGAAATCATGGGCCTGCATCTGCCGGGCGCGGCCTTCGTGCCGCCCGAGGGCGGCCTGCGCGATGCGCTGACGGCCGCCGCGGCACAGCGCGCGCTGGCGCTGTCGGCGCGGGGCGACGGCTATCTGCCGATCTGCCGCATCGTCGACGAACGCGCGGTGGTCAACGGCATCGTCGGGCTGCTGGCGACCGGCGGCTCGACCAACCACACCATTCATCTGGTGGCGATGGCGCGCGCCGCCGGCATCGTGATCGACTGGGACGACTTCGACCGGTTGTCGCGCGTGACGCCGCTGCTGGCGCGCGTCTATCCGAACGGCGCGGCCGACGTCAATCACTTCCATGCGGCGGGGGGCGTCGGCTTCGTGATTCGCCAGTTGCTGAACGCCGGACTGCTGCATGAGGACGTCGAGACCGTGGCCGGCCCGGGGCTGGCGCGCTATGCGCAGGAGCCGGTGCTGCACGACGGCGCGTTGCAGTGGCGCGAAGCCCCGGCGCAAAGCGGCGACGCGCAGGTGCTCGCGCCGATCGACGCGCCGTTCGATCCGGAAGGCGGGTTGCGGCTGATGTCCGGCAATCTTGGTCGCGGCGTGATCAAGGTGTCGGCGGTCGCGCCGGAGCACCGGATCGTCGAGGCGCCGGCGCGCGTGTTCGATTCGCAGCAGGCGCTGCAGGACGCGTTCACGCGCGGCGAGCTCGATCGCGACGTGATCGTCGTGGTGCGTTTCCAGGGCCCGAACGCCAACGGCATGCCCGAGCTGCACCGGCTGACGCCGCCGCTGGGCGCGCTGCAGGATGCCGGTCATCGCGTCGCGCTGGTGACCGACGGCCGCATGTCGGGCGCCTCGGGCAAGGTGCCGGCGGTAATCCATGTCGGACCGGAAGCGAGC
>NZ_JCBAJO010000381.1:0-2836 GCF_059772245.1 Cupriavidus sp. R6-3 | reverse complement strand
GCTGTCGGCCGACGCGCTCGAGCCGATGCTGAACGCCGCCGGCCTGCAGTGGGTGCACACCGACAGCGCCAAGTACCGTGCCGCGCAGGAAGCCGCTGCCCGCATCGTGCCGGCGCCGCGGGTGCCGCGCGAGCGCAAGCCGCTGCCGCCGCTGCCGCAGGGCCCGATGGTGCTGGTCGAGACCGGCGGCCGCGAGGTCACCATGGACTCGCAGCAGCAGTCCGCCGCGCAGCAATAGGCGCGAACAAGCGCGAACAAGCGCGACGATAGCCCCATGGTCTCCGCGAAAGCGGGGACTCCGAGGGCTCTCAACGACGCTGGCTTCCCGCATGCGCGGGAACGACGCGATCCAGGGGGACGGCACCGCCGTCCCCTTTTTCATGGCGCGCGTGCCCGCGGGCGCTTCGGCGACCCCTCAACGCAAGCTCGGCTAGAATGGCGGCAGAACGGCGCCGGTCTGGCGGCGACCTATCACGACATGACCGAATCCGTCATCCCCATCTTCGACCTGCGCGAGCATCGCTATCACTCGATGCAGCCCGCGATTCCGGCGCAACTCGAATCGCCGACCGGGCTGTTGGCCGACCGTCGCGGACGGCCGCTGCACGACCTGCGCATCTCGGTGACCGACCGCTGCAATTTCCGCTGCGTCTACTGCATGCCGAAGGAAGTCTTCGACAAGGACTACACCTTCCTGCCGCATTCGGAACTGCTCAGCTTCGAGGAGATCGAGCGCGTCGCGCGGCTGTTCGTCGCCCACGGCGTCGAGAAGATCCGGCTGACCGGCGGCGAGCCGCTGCTGCGCAAGAACATCGAGAAGCTGGTCGAGATGCTGGCGCGCATCGAGACGCCCGCCGGCAAGCCGCTGGACCTGACGCTGACCACCAACGCCTCGCTGCTGGCCCGCAAGGCGCGCGCGCTGCGCGATGCCGGGCTGACGCGGGTTTCGGTCAGCCTCGATGCGATCGACGACGCCACCTTCCGCCGCATGAACGACGTCGACTTCGCCGTGGCGGACGTGCTCAAGGGCATCGAGACCGCGCAGGCGGTCGGGCTGGCGCCGCTCAAGGTCAACATGGTGGTCAAGCGCGGCACCAACGACGCCGAGATCGTGCCGATGGCGCGCCATTTCCGCGGCAGCGGCATCATCGTGCGCTATATCGAATTCATGGACGTGGGCGCCAGCAACCACTGGCGCATGGACGAGGTGCTGCCGTCCGATGAAGTGGTCGCGCGCATCGACGCGGAATTCCCGCTCGAGCCGATCGCCGCCAACTACAGCGGCGAGACGGCGCAGCGCTGGCGCTACCGCGACGGCGCCGGCGAGATCGGCGTGATTTCCAGCGTCACCCACGCCTTCTGCGGCGATTGCAGCCGCATCCGGCTGTCGACCGAGGGCCGGCTCTACCTGTGCCTGTTCGCCACCGAGGGCTACGACCTGCGCGCGCTGCTGCGCGGCGGGCACAGCGATCTCGAGATCGCCAACGCGATCGCCGGCGTCTGGCGCGAGCGCACCGACAACTATTCGGAGCAGCGCGGCGACGCGCAGGTGCGCGCGGCCCGCGCGGCGCGCAAGATCGAGATGTCCTATATCGGCGGCTAGGCGTTCGCCTCGCCTCCGACCCCGTTCAACGCTTCACCGCTTTTCCCCGACACCTGCGATGATCGAACGCGAAGACATTACCGGCCTGATCCTGGCCGGCGGACGCGGCAGCCGCATGGGCGGCACCGACAAGGGCCTGCAGTCGCTGCGCGGCGCGCCGATGGCGATGCACACGATGATGCGGCTGGCGCCGCAGACCGGCGCGCTGCTGATCAACGCCAACCGCAATCTGGCCGCCTACGAATCGTTCGGCGTGCCGGTGGTCACCGACTCGGTGCCCGACTTCGCCGGCCCGCTGGCCGGCATGCTGGCGGGGCTGGAACAGTGCCAGACCCGCTGGATGGTCACCGCCCCGTGCGATTCGCCGTTCCTGCCGACCGATCTGGTCGCGCGGCTGGCGCAGGCAATCGAGCGCGAAGGCGCCGAGATGGCGATGCCGGTCACCGTCGACGAACAGGGCCGCCGTCAGACCCAGCCGGTATTCCTGCTGATGCCGCATACCGCGCTGGACAGCCTGGTGGTCTTCCTCAACGGCGGCGGCCGCAAGATCGAGGCCTGGGCCTCGCAGCATCGGCTGGCCGAAGTGCCGTTCGACGACGCGGCGCCCTTCGCCAACATCAACACGCTGGACGAACTGCGCACCTTCGAGGCGCGCTGAGCGGGGGCCGAGGCGCGGCCCTGAGCTGCTCCACCGCCCTCGCCGCCCTGCTGTCCTGCTGCCCTGCTGCCCTGCTGCCCGACCGGCGCACGACCCCTCGCCAGCCTGAGCCCCGAACCGAACCCGAACCCGAACCGAACCCCAACGCGAACCCTGCCATGCCGTCCCTGCAATCCGTGATCTCCTGCCTGTCCGACTACGATCCCAGCGCGCTGCCCGTGGAGCAGGCCAACCGGATCATCGCCGAGGTGATCGAACCGGTCAGCGGCATCGAGCAGGTCGCGATCCGCTCGGCGCTGGATCGCGTGCTGGCCGAGGACGTAGTCTCGCCGATCGACGTGCCGGCGCACGACAACTCCGCGATGGACGGCTATGCCTTCTCCAGCGCCGCGCTGCAGGCGGCGAACGGCGGCGAGGTGACGCTGCGCGTCATCGGCACCGCGCTGGCCGGCGAGACGCACGGGCTGACCCCGGCGGCCGGCGAGGCGGTACGCATCATGACCGGCGCCGTGATGCCCGTCGGCTGCGACACGGTGATCCCGCAGGAATTCACGCAGGCCGTGCCGGGGGCGGGC
>NZ_JCBAJO010000380.1:0-2839 GCF_059772245.1 Cupriavidus sp. R6-3 | reverse complement strand
TAGCGGTTTCCCGAACGCCAAGGCCGATGCCGGGGCGGCGCAAGCATCGCGCGCCGCGACCCCGAGCCGCCCTGCGCCCCGTCCCCCGGCGCCGGCCCTCCGCCTTCTTCCGTCCATCCAATCCGGCCCCGCGCCGGTCGTCGACATGACCCGCAAGACAGCCAGCAAACCCGACTACCTGAAGAAGATCCTGACCGCCAAGGTGTACGACGTGGCGCAGGAGACCGAGCTGACCTACGCCCGCGAACTGTCGGCGCGAATTGGCAACGGGGTCTGGTTCAAGCGCGAGGACACCCAGCCGGTGTTTTCGTTCAAGCTGCGCGGCGCCTACAACAAGATGGCCTCGCTGACCGCCGACGAACTCAAGCGCGGCGTGATCGCCGCCTCGGCCGGCAATCACGCGCAGGGCGTCGCGCTGGCCGCGGCGCGGATGGAGTGCAAGGCCATCATCGCGATGCCGGTGACGACGCCCCAGGTCAAGATCGACGCGGTGCGCAAGCACGGCGGCAAGTGGGTGCAGGTCGTGCTGCACGGCGAGTCGTACAGCGACGCCTACCAGCACGCCGCCGAACTGCAGCGCAAGCACAAGCTGACCTTCATCCATCCGTTCGACGATCCCGAGGTGATCGCCGGCCAGGGTACCGTGGCGATGGAAATCCTGCGCCAGCACCCGGGCCCGCTGCACGCGGTGTTCGTCGCCATCGGCGGCGGCGGGCTGATCGCCGGCGTGGCGTCGTACATCAAGGCCGTGCGGCCCGAAATCAAGGTGATCGGCGTGCAGACGGTCGACTCCGACGCGATGAAGCGCTCGATCGAGGCCGGCAAGCGCGTCGAACTCAAGGACGTGGGCCTGTTCTCGGACGGCACCGCGGTCAAGCTGGCCGGCAAGGAAACCTTCCGCATCGCGCGCGAACTGGTCGACGAGATCGTGCTGGTCGACACCGACGCGCTGTGCGCGGGCGTCAAGGACGTGTTCCAGGACACCCGCAGCATCCTGGAGCCCTCGGGCGCGCTGGCCGTCGCCGGCCTGAAGGCCTATGCCGAGCGCGAGAAGCTCAAGGGCAAGAACCTGGTGGCGATCGCCTCGGGCGCCAACATGAACTTCGACCGCCTGCGCTTCGTGGCCGAGCGGGCCGAGGTCGGCGAGGCGCGCGAGGCGGTGTTCGCGGTGACCATCCCCGAGGAGCGCGGCAGCTTCCGCCGCTTCTGCGAGCAGCTGGGCACGCGCAACGTGACCGAGTTCAACTACCGCATCGCCGACAACCAGCTCGCCCACATCTTCGTCGGCGTGCAGATCGGCAGCCGCGCCGAGAGCGACAAGATCGCCGCGAGCTTCCGCCGCCATGGTTTCGCGGCGCTGGACCTGTCCAACGACGAACTGGCCAAGCAGCACATCCGCTATATGGTCGGCGGGCACTCCGCGCTGGCGCAGGACGAGCTGCTGTACCGCTTCGAATTCCCCGAGCGTCCGGGCGCGCTGATGAAGTTCCTGTCGAGCATGAGCCCGAACTGGAACATCAGCCTGTTCCACTACCGGAACCAAGGCGCCGACACGTCCAACATCCTGGTCGGCATCCAGGTGCCGAAGAACGAGAAGCGCGAATTCCGGGCCTTCCTTGCCACGCTCGGTTACTTACACTGGGAAGAAACCGACAATCCGGTCTACAAGCTGTTCCTGGCGTGACGGCGGCTGCCGTCCGCCGCCGTCACGCCGGGTGGCCGAACCGCCGGATTGCGGAAATCGCTTGATCGACGGATCGCCGAACCGCCGAACGCCGAACCGCTGAATAGCGGAACCCCGACAGGAGTCCTCATGACCGTGCCCGAACATTCGCCGCTGGGCAAAGTCTCGGCCTACAAGACCGAGTACGACGCCAGCCTGCTGTTTCCGATCCCGCGCGCGCCCAAGCGCGCCGAGATCGGCCTGCCCGACGGCCGCGCGGTGCCGTTCTTCGGCGTGGACATCTGGAATGCCTACGAGCTGTCCTGGCTCAATCCGAAGGGCAAGCCCCAGGTGGCGCTGGCCAGCTTCATCATTCCGGCCGACACGCCGAACATCATCGAATCGAAGTCGTTCAAGCTGT
This sequence comes from Cupriavidus sp. R6-3, assembly GCF_059772245.1. NCBI lineage: Bacteria > Pseudomonadati > Pseudomonadota > Betaproteobacteria > Burkholderiales > Burkholderiaceae > Cupriavidus > Cupriavidus sp. R6-3. Next base: position 755 of record NZ_JCBAJO010000380.1, on the reverse strand, counting down.
ACCTGAACAGCTTCAACCAGACCCGGCTGGAATCGCCGGAGGCGCTGCAGCAGCTGCTGCGCAACGACCTGTCCGAAGCGACCGGCGGCGCGGTGCAGGTGCGCCTGACGGCCGAGCCGGACTTCGGCCGCCAGCAGATGGGCGAGCTCGACGGCCTGCTGCTGGACCGCCTCGACATCGAGACCGACATCTACGAGCCGGCGCCGCAGCTGCTGCGCGCCGACCAGGAAGAGACGCCGGTCGAGGAGACGCTGGTCTCGCATCTGCTCAAGTCGAACTGCCTGGTCACCGGGCAGCCGGACTGGGGCAGCGTGCAGATCCGCTATGTCGGCGCGCCGATCGACCAGGAAGGGCTGCTGAAGTACCTGATCTCGTTCCGCAATCACAACGAGTTCCACGAGCAGTGCGTCGAGCGCATCTTCATGGACGTGCTGCGCCAGTGCAAGCCGGTCAAGCTGGCCGTCTACGCGCGCTATACGCGGCGCGGCGGCCTGGACATCAATCCATTCCGCACCAACTTCAACACGCCGTGGCCGGATAACCGGCGCAACGCGCGGCAATAAGGCCCCTCTCCGAAGACAAGGCCGGGCCGGCGTCGGCGCGACAGCGCTGCGCCGGCCTTCTTTGTAACAGGCCTTGAATTAATTAATGTGCCAATTAATATCCAGCACACCAGATCCCCTCCGCCCATGACCGCCCGCCGCTCCCGCTCTTCCGCCGCTTCTCCCGCCGCCCTCCCTGCTTCGCCGCAGCAG